>JAYVGZ010000160.1:0-8061 GCA_043771805.1 Pseudomonadota bacterium | reverse complement strand
TAACCAGTGTGTGGATAGTAATCTCCCATCTGCGCCATGTACTTAGCTGCCACAACTCTGAGGGCAGGAAGTTCTGAAGACAGAATCTCAGTACACTTCAGATTTATCCTTGATGCCTCGGGTATTCCATCTACGTAACGTTCAAAGATATCGAGGTAGGTAGCTACATCGGCTTTGGATATCGATGAAAGAGCCACCTCGAAGAGTGATTGCGCACAGCTTTCAATGTGGTGAAGAGCGGCGAGGCCCTCCTCGGTCAAAGCGAGTTTTCTCACCCGACTATCAAGAGTGTCCCTACTGCTTGATAAAAGCCCGTATCGCTTCAGGCCACTTAAAAGAACAGATATAGAACTGGGTGGGGACCTCATCACAGCGGCTAGTCCTGATGGGGATCTCTCGTTGTAGTAAATCTCCGACAAAAGGAACCAGTCACGCACCGAGTATCCACTTCCAAGATAGTTGCCGGAGAGAACTCCATGCTCATAGGTGAGACCACGAAAAATGAAAGAGAGGGTAGATTCCTGGGGAAGCGTTGTTAAGTTTTCTGATGGGTCGTGTCCCAAGAGAACGATGAGAAACTCTTCGAGCATCCTCTGCTCTTTTACCGTGAGCTGCGATAGGCCGTTGGTAAAAAACCTCTCGCTCACGGTCCACTGCAAGCGCGCAAAATGAAGTCCTTGTGATGTTATGATGCGTCCGCCGCCGCTGAATTTCGAAGGAACGATAAACCCGAGGGCCGCGAGCTGCGAAAGAGCTCGAGAAACAGTCGAGACATGAACACACAATCGTATCGCAAGATCGGTTGCAGCTGCATTTGCATTGCGTACGAGTTCATCGAGAAGGGACGCTTGAGTGGTTGTTATCTCTGTTCCGTATGCTCGATCAGTGAACTCTACTGCAGCGAGATGGCGTCGGAGCTGATCAAGGAGCTGAAGCACTTCGGCCCGACGGGACGAATGACTCATGCCCTCGTTGGGCAATTTTAGACCGGAATTTCTACTGCTTTCTTGTTTCGGCATGGAGGTAGAGGGATCGTCTTTAGTAAGTCACTGGAACCATTGCAGGAAATATTAGGCTAGAGCGTTGATTTATGCAACGTTAAAATATATATTGATATTACTTCGTAAGCGCACCTTGCGATTCCGTTGGTTTAAGGGAGAAGAAGAGACGTGGCTGAAATAAGTAAAGTAGAAATCAATAAAGTAGAAGCCGTAGGATCGCCAGCAAATAGGCGCCAATTCTTGGAAGGAATCGGCGCCGCTGGCCTCTCCGTATTTGCCGGGCTCAAGCTAACTGGCGCATCAGAGGGTAGCATCGGGTTCGATACGGACATTTTCAAAAACCACCCGTTCGGAGCGGTCGGCGGCTACGTTGATAACGGCACCCTTATTCTCCCATCGGGGACTGGCGTTTCACTCGGGGCCTACGGTAATCCAATATTAAAGCCGGCAATTCTACACGGAGCACCCCTCGAAAGCTTGAACCCTAACATTGTCAACCTGGACGAGCTGGCTAAAAACATCATTCGCGCAAAGGAACCACCGACAAGAGAGGCTCTCAAGCAGGCAGTAGGAGAGATGCGGCTCTTCCAAGTGCTCGTAAAAGACGGAGATGCCTACCGAGTATGGGACGTTTCTCAGCCAAGTCTTACACCCCCGTCAATTTCAGTTGGGGCGGGCGGTGAGCTTGAGATAAAGCAGGGGGATAAGATCGTAGTCAGCCGAGAGGACGGAATTTATCTAAGGGGGCTTTATCACGTCGATGTGAATCGTATCGATAAATCCGGTTTAATCGGGATTTTCGAGCTCGGGAGCCCTCCGAGCGAAAGTGATCCAATCGCAGTGATGGAGTTGGATACTCCAATGGTCCCAACAGGAAAGCGTTTTGATCTGATTTCGGAAGATACCCCTCTTCTGCCGGCCCAGATTCAGGGCGAGGTAATGAATGGAGAGAAATTTATTCGTGTTGATAAGAATCTTTGGCGTTACAGGTATGAGAATGGAACCTTTACCGCCGAATCGAAAGCACACGCCGGGCTAGCTGACTCTCAATGGGATCAAATGGGTGGATTGCAGTTCTACTCTCTACAACAGCAGGCGATGAATACAGTATTGATGCCCGACCCAGATCTAGGGAGGGTGTTCAACGCGCAGACGCGTGGCTGGACGTCGACGGAAGCGCGGGTGACAGGCGTAATTTTGTGGACCCAACAAGACGGCGTTCCGGGAGTGATGCGCACCTCATTGACGAATCTTGGGCGCAACAATGGGACGGTTTCAATCGAGGGTAATGAATTGGTCTGGAGAGACGGTGATAAACCACCCCGGAATTTCCGAATCAATGAGCTGCGAAGTAAGCCATGTGTTTCGGGGATCACTTATGATCTGTACGCGGTAGAAGACGTAAGTCGGCTCAGCACCGATTCAATAAATCGAAATCCGGTAGTACATCGTCTTGGTGAGTTCGATATTATGGAGGCTTACCGAGCTGGAAAGAGACTTGTCGGCTAACTTTGTCACTTCAGGGAAAAGCGTAGACTTCGCCAGCTTCTTTTCAAAACTCCGTGAACTTGAGACAGCAGGTTCACGGAGTTTGAACGCTCAGCGATCAATTTCTAGTTCCGCAGTTCAAGATGAACATGGTGTGATGAATATAGGGGTCACCGCCTTACGTTGCGTCCTGCTTCTCAGTGCGGGAGCATTACCATCACTGCTCAAACTACCACTTCTTAGTTTCGATCAAAGCGCTCATCGAATTTGATCAGATCAGCCACCTCTTCGTCAATAGCATCCCTCAATCCCGTAATGTCCAAAATGGCATCAAAATCGAATTGCTTTCGAATCTCGTCTTCAAGAAATGGAAACCGATTCAAATAATCTTCGAGGCGGGGTGGATCTCGGGATGGATCACCTCTCCGAAAGTGAAGTTCGGTAAAAATTATTTCCATCTGGTCCGACGGACTGAGGGCAGACAAGGACGGTAGCTTCAAATAACTTTCCGCAAGTACAGCTTCCCCACACCGCACGTGCTCCCCGAGGTCAAAGGCAGCAAGATCTGTTCGCTCGTCCTCGGGTACCTTTTCTATTATACGAAGGACTTCTGTGAGGGCTGGGGCAATTAAAGCATTCCAGCGTAGCTGCAGATCATCATATGCTTCTCTGGTTGCCATATCTGCACCGTAATTTTTGCATCATCACGTCTCGATCAGGATCAGCAATGAGGAACTCACGCCACTGTAGAGTGCTTCTCTTCAACGCTGTTAAGGCGTTATCTGGCTCAAAAGGTGGCGCTGCCACCTAAGAAGCCCTTCGCGCAGCAACTTCGTCAATCACCGACGCACCCCTCTCACAAACTGAGAAATCCGGAAACAAACTCAACAACGCCCCCGATCTCCGATACAAATGCGCCGGAATCTTATCCGCAATCGAAGCATGAAACTCCGGCAGCTTCGACCAGTGCAACCCAGGCTTTACATGGTGCGCCGTATGATACCCAAGATTCCCCGTCATCCAATTGTACCAGGGATGCAGCGTATTATACGACGCCTCATAAGGATTCTCGGTCTCAAGCCCGGCATGATGTGAGTACGTATGCCAACAGGTGCCAACGTAGCCGAGTACCATCGGAATCGCATACACAAAGAGAGCATTGACCCAATTGAAGTAGAAAAGTACGCCCAGCAAAACAGCAGTCAGAGTGCCCATACTCAAGAACACCGAACGAATTTTCGGATACCGGCCGCCTACTTTAAAGGCGCGGGTGTAACCGGTGAGCGCGATCTTGAGGGTGTACTCTAGCTCACCCATCTTAGTGCCGTCTGGCCGTTGCCACCCTGACTCGTCTTTCGTTTGATCAAGATAATTGAGGTGGTGGCCTAAGTTGTGGTGGAGCACCCAGGTGTTCGTCGTAATGCCGGTGTGAAAGCTGTAGACGAGCTCAATGGCGCGATTGAAAAACGCATTTCTAAATGTTGGAACGTGTTGGTGGTGGTGGTTCCACGAGCAGATCATAATCTTTGGAACAGCCATTAGGAGCAGCCAGACCACTAGAAGCGGCACTGACTGCACAGAGAGATAGACTCCAAAATCGGCGAGTGCAAGGAGCGTAAAAAGAAGAATCGGACGGATGTCTTCCCTGTGCCGGAAGATCCCTTGTTCGCGAGTGTTGAGAATTTCTGTGGTCATACCGTCCTACGGCTCTAACGAGTTAAAATGATGCGCATTGAGAGAATAGCGCAGGTGGTAGGTGGCAGAAAGTAGGGGATAGCAGATTCTCTTCGACGTGCACCGTTTGAGTTCTTAGATGTACATATCCGTCGTTGATCAGTAGAAGAGGGGCAACGAATCACCTCTCCCACCACCGCAGCAACTCTCACCCAGAATACGCCACAAGCCGCAACGCCGTCTCCACCTGCCGAACAACTGCGTTCAGGTCCACAGTCTCGTCCGGCGGCAACATCACCGTCAGGGCATTCGATTTTCCAAAGCGGTACCGGTGGGGCTGCTGCTCAACGAGCCGAAGGGCCTTTAGGCCGTCAACACGGGTGTTGGTCGTTGGCTTTAAGCCATCTCGAAGAAGCGCAATCGGACTAAATGTCAAAGAGGCCTTGAGCGGAGTTACTTCCGACTTCACGACCCCGTAGCGACGTAACAATCCACGGAATCGCATAAGGGTCATCAAGTTGTTAACTTCAATTGCGCAGGGCCCAAACCGATCTTCGATCTCTGAAAGTAGATCGTACGCTTCGTCATCGGTTCGAATATTTGAAAGTCGCTGGTAGAGCACCAACCGCTCACCGATATCCGGCACATATGCTTCGGGGATGTAGGCATCGACTCCCACGATGCGAACATCGGGGTCAACTACGTCTTCGAGTTGAGGCTCTTCGCCTTTCAGATCTGCTACTGCTTCTCCAAGAATTCGGCAGTACATATCGAACCCGACTGAGAGCACGCTTCCGGACTGCTCCTTACCGAGGAGGTTTCCCGCCCCTCGAATTTCTAGGTCGCGAAGCGCCAAATTGAAGCCAACACCGAGGGTATCGAGGGATTGAAGGACCTTCAGGCGCTCTTGCGCCTCGTGACTCAAGTTCTTTACGTGGGGTACAAGGAAGTAGGCGTATGCTTGTCTTTTACTGCGACCGACGCGGCCTCGAAGTTGATAGAGCTGAGCTAATCCAAACTGATCTGCGCGATCGATGATGATGGTATTTGCGTTTGGAACATCGAGTCCTGACTCAACAATGGTCGTAGTAACCAGTACATCAAGCTCACGATCAAGAAAACGTTTCATGATGCCTTCAAGCTGCGTGTCAGTCATCTGTCCATGTGCAAAATCAAATTTCGCTTCTGGCACAAGTTCGGCGAGTCTAGCGGCGATTGCGGCGATATTTTGAACACGGTTGTGGATAAAGAACGACTGACCCCCTCGACGCAGTTCGCGCAGGATGGCGTCGCGGGTGAGGGAATCATCCTTCTCGGCGAGGTAGGTCTGTACGATCTTGCGATCCACCGGGGGAGTGCTAATGAGGCTGATGTCTCGAATGCCGAGGAGGGACATATGGAGCGTTCTTGGAATTGGTGTTGCAGTAAGCGTCAGCACATCCACGTTTGTGCGTAACGATCGAAGGCGCTCTTTCTGTTTTACTCCAAAGCGGTGCTCTTCATCGATGATGAGCAGACCCAGGTCTTTGAACTGCACATCTGGCTGTAACAATCGATGGGTACCAATGACTATATCTATATCTCCGAGTGCCACCCCTCTGAGGGTCTTTAGATTCTCCTCTGCTGGATAGAACCGACTCACCGCGCCAACCTTCACTGGATAGTTAGCGAAACGATCAGCGAAGTTTTTCTTGTGTTGCTCAACGAGGATCGTGGTGGGTACAAGCACGGCAACTTGGCGAGCATGTTGTGTGCACTTGAATGCGGCCCGGATAGCAACCTCAGTCTTTCCAAATCCCACATCTCCGCACACCAGTCGATCCATAGGCTTCTCCGCCGCGAGATCTGCAACAGTCTCTTGAATCGCTTTTCGTTGGTCCGGAGTTTCGTCATACTGAAATGAGTCGGCAAAACGCTCATCTTCGGCGCCGAAGGGCTCAAATCGCCAGCCACGTGCGACCGATCGTCCCGCATACAATCGGATAAGATCACCAGCAAGTGTAACGATTGAATCTCTGATCTTCTGCTTAGCGCGGGCCCACCGAGTTGATCCAAGTTTATCAACGGTAGGTTGTTGGCCCTCCGTAGCTACGAACTTCTGAATCTTTCCGATCTGGTGAGCTGGTAGGTACAACTTACTGTCAGAGTAATCGAGCTGAAGGAAATCACCTAGGATCCCATCGACCGTGAGGTGGCGGAGCCCTTGGTAAATACCGATGCCGTAGTCTATGTGGGCAACGTAGTCGCCTTCCTTAAGAAGTGAGAGGGACGAGAGAAGCCGCTTAGCGCTGATTCGGGGCGTCTTGCCAGTGCGGTAAGAGCGCTCACCGAAAATTTCATTCTCCGAAACGAAGAGAAGTTTTTGCGTGGGTAAACGAAACCCTGACATGAGGTGCCCAACGAGAACAGCGACCTCTGGACGCCGCGGAGCGTCGATCCACTGTTGGGCGGCAGTCGAAAGTATTGGAGCATCGGTGCCGATATTCAGCAGGATTGTTTGAAGTCGCTGGGCGCGGTGAGCGGACCCTACAGCGAACGCAACCGAATATTTTTTAGCCCTCCACTGATCGAGAAATGCCTTCAAGGGAGCAAAGGCCTCGCCAGAGCCGATACTTGATTTCATGCGCGTAGAGAGCTCTATATTACTGTCGGCTCGCACATTGCGTGAGGTGCGGCTCTTTCCGGCTTGGTTCGCGTCCCCTAGTAACTCGACATGAGAAAGCTCCTCTGTCGTAAAGCTTGAAAGCGTATCAAGGAGTTGGTCTGTGGAGAGGTAGAGGTCGTGAAGATTCGGAATGAGATGTTGTTCGTCAATGAGGCGAGCCGATCTCTCGGCGGCTAGCGTTGCAAACTCATCAAGCGATCGCTGCACTTCAAATTGATCAACCACGAAAACTGTCGTATCGAGCGGTATGTAATCGAAAACGGAGCTCATACTGGGCGCAGCCACGTACTGAAGAAGCTCCATGCCGGGATAGTCTGCTTGGGAAGCAATGGCCTGCAAAGCTTTCTCGACCTCTCGTGAAGGTGTCGATGTTTCGAAGGCACGATCTTTTAAGCGGCGCGAGAAAGAGTCATCGGAGCCCTTTAGCTGATTAACGACTGTGAGCTCGCGTACCGGAATGATTTTTATTTTGGGGAGATCGACCAGCGACCTTTGGGTTTCAGGATCAAAAGTTTTGATGCGCGCGATTGTCTCGTCTGCCAGCTCGATGCGAAGTGGTGTGTCGATACTACTTGTGAACAGGTCGACTACTGCACCCTTAAATGCCACCTCACCGATACGCTCGACATTTTTTACAACGCGAAATCCGGCAGTAAGCAATTGATCGGAGAGAAGAAGACGGTCAATTCGTTCGCCCTGACGTAACGAGAATGAGAGTGCATCGATCGAGGATGAAGGTGCAACTTTTTGAAGCAGCGCATCAGCAGAGGTAATAATGAGAAATGTTGGAAGTGACCGCATCACCTGCAGTGCCTTCAGCCGCTGGGCCGAGATCTCGGCCGGAGGCGAAACTGGCTCTAGTGGGAGAGTTTCCCAGGCCGGATAGGGGGTGACTTTTCCGCTACCAAGGAAGAATTGGAGGTCGTCTACAAGTTCGTCTGCCGCTCGTCGTGTTGGACAGACAACGAGGGTCTTCGGAGCGTCCGACTGGAGAGAGGCTATGTACCAAGCCGGGGCAGACCCACTTAGGCCGATAACACTACGTTTTGCTTTCTCTCGACTCAATTCGGCCATCGTCATACTTCTTGTCTTGGGCGGGTCCACTGATCTGGCGCCACGGCAGCCTAGGAGTCCTGTTACCTCTTGTATCACTGAAAGGTATTCGCGGGAATAAACACGGAGGGGTCTTTCTAGGTATCCGTTCACGTGTATATTTTGTTCACAAATCAAAGG
>JAYVGZ010000159.1:0-6909 GCA_043771805.1 Pseudomonadota bacterium | reverse complement strand
CGAGGGTCGCAGGGGCACCATACTTTGCCGCCCCTACTGCAAGGAAGAGTTGATTTGAGGTGAAGTTGGTGGAGTATTCCAGCAGGCCCCTCACAAGTTCCTGAAGGGATTGAGATGATACGTGGCGGTAGACCGGCTGTAAGCCGCTTGGCGCATCCTCAAGGGAGACCTCTTTAACCCCCCTTACGCCTGCTCTCGAGAGGAGTGCAGCAAGTAGCTCGGCGCCGTACCTCGTGCCAGTCTTCCAGTCAGACCCAAGGTTGACCCGCTCAGTAACCCCGCGTGGAAGTCTCAACCCAGCCGCCTCTGCTATAGGGGTCAAAGGCGTTTGGGGCTCGGCGCTGATGATTGAACCGTCTTGCCTACGGGTTAAAAAAGCGGTGCTAAAGTTTCCGACGAATGCGGCATTCTTAGCGTCGTATGGATTAGTGGATGCCGAGGCACCATCGATAACGATTGGATTTGCGAAGAAAGAGGGGTCGACAGAGATGCGATCGATTCGCTTGATCTCCTTCGCCAAGTGGGAGGCGATTGCCTGTAACTCCTCAGATACTAGCCAAGGATCTCCAGAGCCCTTGATCGAAAGGGCGACTTCGCCTTGAGGTGTTGTTGAAACATAGAAGTCCGTAACAAATCGGTACTCCCGGCCAAGCGCTTCGAGGGCGCAGAAGGACATCGGGATCTTCATGGTAGAAGCGGGGATGAACGTCTCATCATCTCGGTACGACACAAGGGCTCTCCCCTCTTTGTCTTCCACCCGCAGGCCCCCATTTTTCACTATGCGGCTCCAATCCGGCGGAGCTGCAAAGGCGAGAGATGGGATGGCTGTAAGAAGGAGGAGAAAGACTCGTCGAGCACTCATTCGGGGATTGAACCATACCAGCTCATCCGCAGCAAAGGTCTACCCTGTGAGCGACAGAGGGTAGCGATTTGCTTCTCAATCTCAATCTTGTTAATGGAAAGCCTATGAAAGGAATCATACTTGCCGGAGGCTCTGGAAGCCGTCTTCATCCTGTTACGCTAGCCATCAGTAAGCAGCTGATGCCGATCTACGATAAGCCGATGGTGTACTACCCGTTATCGACGCTGATGTTGGCCGGGATCAGGGAGATTCTTATCATCACCACTCCCCATGATCAGCCACAGTTTCAGAGGCTTCTTGGTGATGGATCCCAGTTCGGGGTTTCCTTTACTTACGCAGTTCAACCCAGTCCGGATGGGCTCGCACAAGCTTTTATTATTGGACGCGAATTTATCGGACGTGACCCGGTCGCACTCGCACTTGGGGACAATATCTTCTACGGTCACGGATTTGCTGATGTATTGCGGACAGCGTCCAAGCGAGAAACCGGCGCCACAGTTTTTGGTTACCGGGTAAGCGATCCGGAACGGTACGGTGTGGTTGAGTTTGATGGTAGCGGCAAAGCAATTAACCTAGAAGAGAAGCCGAAAATAGCTCGTTCCCCGTTTGCAGTGACAGGAATCTATTTCTATGACAACGATGTTGTCTCAATAGCGGAGTCTCTCAAGCCTTCTCCACGTGGAGAGTTAGAGATTACTGACTTGAACAAGGTTTATTTGAGTCGTGGAAATTTGCACGTAGAGATCCTTGGTCGCGGAATGGCGTGGCTCGATACGGGAACCCACGAGTCACTTCTGCATGCCTGCAACTTTATTGAAACGTTGCAAGAGCGGCAGGGATTAATGGTCGCGTGTCTTGAAGAGATCGCCTACATCATGGGGTACATCGACCGCGAGCAGCTTCAACGCGCTGCCGACGCAATCAAGAAGAGCTCTTACGGGCAGTATCTGCTCGGTATTCTGAAAGACGACGGCTTCCCTCGCTGATACCATCGAGCAGTCATCGTCAGCGGTTGAACGTTTTCAGGTTAATGGAATCCTATGATTGGTCAGAAATCGGTCGCGAACCTCATCTCAGATTGCCTCAAGAGTAAGCTCTCTCTCGAGAAAGCAGCAGCAGAGATAGAAGCTGTACTAGAGCTACCGAAGGACTCCTCTCTCGGTGATCTTGCCTTTCCATGTTTTCAGCTTTCAAAGACTTTGAAGCGGCCACCAATTGCGATAGCTACTGAGTTAGCAGCTGTCATTCAGGAGATACTGACACCGGGCGGTGAGATCCAGAAAGTTCAAGCAACTGGACCGTACCTCAATTTTTTCCTTAACAAGGCATCACTCGCAGGCGTGGTAGTAAACAGTGTCCTCAGCGGCTTGTTTCTGGCTCGTCGAGACTCCAAGAAGGAGCGAGTAATGGTCGAGTACGGTAACGTAAACACCCATAAATCGCTCCACGTCGGGCACGTTCGAAACGCGGCCTTGGGTGATTCGATTGCAAGGATGTATGAATGGTCCGGATACGACACCATTCGCTCTAATTACCTGGGTGATGAGGGAACGCATGTTGCTAAGTGCCTTTGGTACCTCACCAAGCACCCCGAACTAACCGTACCAAGCACTAATCGCCTTGAGTTTTTAGGCGGACTTTACTCGAAGGCAACATTGCAGCTCGATCTTGAGATTTATACGCGGGTACCTATCCGTGGAGTTATTTCAGCTCGGGTTGAAGGAATCGCTCCGCATCCCACCGAAGAGGCTTGGGTAGTAGTTACCCTTCATACCGTAAAGGGGCAGGTGGCCGTCGTTACACAGAAGAAAAACGCGCAGCACCTGAAGCTAGGCACAATAGTTCCTCATGCCACCCCAGGAAGTAACCTTGGTGCAAGAGCAATTGGGATTGCAGATAAGAAGGGAGTTCAAAGTCATGGGCTCTTGGTGGGTAACGAAGAGCTTGGATTGGGCACCGGAAATGAGGTACTAAGCCTTGAGATTCCCGAGCGATTGACGGAGCAGTACCCTGACGGAGTCGGGGTGGAGATGATCGAACTGTACCGAATTCCCGCAAGTCTGCCGGGCACCCTTTCTATTCTAGAGCAGGTGACGCAATGGAACCGAGAAGTCTCGGAGGTCCTGAAGGGCCTCGAGGGAGCAAGCCCCGAGCTCAAGAAGGTTTGGGAAGACACCCGCCAATGGTCAGTTAACGAGATAAAATCTGAATTTGGTTGGCTCAATTGCTCGTTCGACCACTTCTTCCTTGAGTCCGAGTACGGCGAGACCAGTAAGGAGCTGGTACGTGAATACCAGAAGAAGGGCGTTTTCGTAGAATCAGAAGGGGCAGTTGGAGCTGACCTTCAATCGATGGGGCTTGGTTTTTGCCTTTTAATCAAGCGGGACGGAACCGCGCTCTACGCTACACGCGATCTTGAATTGGCAAAGAAGAAATTTGAGCAGTTCCATATCGATCGCTCAATCTATGTCGTTGATGCTGCTCAGACTCTTCATTTTCAACAAGTTTTTAAATGTCTGGAGCTAATGGGCTACGAGCAGGTAGCCAAGTGTTTCCACTGCTCTTATGCACAGGTCGTTTTGCCTGATGGAAAGATGAGTAGTCGTAAGGGGAACGTCATCTTGATGTCCCAATTAAAAGAGCGACTTCTCTCAAAGATAGAGTCCGAATTTCTTGGTAAGTACCGAGGTGACTGGCCAGACGCGGAGCTCGACGAAACAGCGAGACGCATTGCGCTCGGCACGATGCGGTACGGTATGCTGAATCAAGATAATCAGTCTATGATCGTCTTTGATCTCGATGCCTGGACTGCCCGTACTGGTAATACCGGCCCGTACATGATGTACGCCTACGCTCGAACTCGGTCAATCTTGAGAGAGATCGGAGAGAACGCCCGGGATTGGACAAAAGTTGACTGGTCACTCCTCTCACACGAAACAGAAGCAGAAGTTCTCCGGCACCTCAACGAATACCATTCCACGGTTGCTCTTGCGACAGAGCGGCACAGTCCGCATACCTTGTGTGCCTACGTGTATGAGTTAGCAAAACTGTTCAGTCGGATGTACAAGCAATGTTCCGTGCTTCATGCGGAGAGCGAGGAGTTGAAGACGGCGCGAGCTGGTCTAGTTAATGCTACGGGGCTCGTTATTCAGCATGGGTTGTCTTTGTTGGGGATTCAGACCGTTGAGCGGATGTAACGCGTCAACATTGCAGCAATCACTCCCCTCTCAAGAGGCTTAGGGATGTAATCATCCATTCCTGCCTCTATGCACAGTTCTCGGTCACCTTTCATTGCATTAGCTGTCATTGCAACTATCGGTATGTGGCGGCCGCTACCACCTTCAAGTTCGCGGATCGCTTGAGTGGCCTCGTATCCGCTCATCACCGGCATCTGGCAATCCATGAAGATAACTCCAATCGATTCACTATACGACTTGAAGATCTCAACGGCCTCCTCACCGTTTGATGCCACTCTCACCTTACAACCAAATTTTTCTAAGACTCGTTGAGCAATTCTTTGGTTTACCAAATTGTCTTCAACGAGCAGGACTGTCGGCGCGCTTTTTGAAGTGAAGAGTGGGCGCGAGAACACTTGGACTGGAGCAGCTTGGGCAGCATCATCAGCGCGTGCTCTCACCAGTGGAATGGAAAAACGAAACGCTGATCCGATATTAAGTTTACTTGTGACGGTAATTTCCCCGCCCATCATTTCCACTAATTGACGCGCAATGGAGAGCCCGAGGCCAGTACCTCCATACTTCCTAGTAGTACCACTGTCGGCTTGAGTGAATGGACTGAAAATTGAGGCGAGTTTATCCTGAGAGATCCCAATTCCAGAATCGGACACACCGAAAACAAGACATTCACCTCTCTGAGGCAAATCTTCCCTCGTTAATAAGACGGTTACGCCGCCGTTATTGACAGTAAACTTTATCGAATTTCCGATCAGATTGATCAAGATCTGGCGCAGACGAGTATCATCAGCAAGGACGAATCTGGGAACATCCGAAGCTATCTCAAGAAGGATCTCAATCCGCTTCTCGTCAGCCTTTGCTCGTACCGTCGAGATCGCATGCTCCACCATTGGACGGAGCTCAAAACTGACAGGGCTAATATCGAGTTTTCCCGATTCGATTTTTGACAGGTCAAGTATATCGTTGATGAGAGAAAGGAGCGCACCAGCTGAATAATCTATGTCTTCGAGCAAGGAACGTTGGTCTGGCGTTACCTCATTATCGAGAAGAATCTGCGTCGTGCCGATGATACCGTTCATCGGAGTTCGAATTTCATGGCTCATGTTAGCTAGAAACTGGGCTTTCGCAGTCGAAGCGGCCTCTGCTTTTCTCTGAGCTTCAATTTGTTGAGTGATATCGAGGTGGGTGCCTACCATACGCAGGGGCTTACCGTCTGAAGTGCGCTCAACGAGTTGGCCGCGAGCAAGTATCCAGCGCCAATCGCCGTCTGTGTGCTTCAGGCGATGGGTAGCTTCATAGTATTCGGTTTCACCTGCAAGGTGCGCCTCGATAGCTTTCTGACAGTGCAGCGAATCCTCAGGGTGTTTCCTTTGCACCCAAGAATCGAAATTGCCGGCGATATCCTCGAGTTTCTCACCAAGCATCTCGGCCCAGCCTGAATTGAAAACGGCTTCATTTGTAGCGATATTCCAGTCCCATAAGCCGAGGTTGCCGCCAGAGAGAGCAAGCTCGAGACGTTTCCGCTCGAGAGCAAGCTTTCTGTCGCTATCATGCTGAAGGGTAATGTCCTCGGCTGTCCCTACATAGCCGACAATTTTTTCACCTTGCTTTATCGATGAGGCTTTCACGCTACATACCGCAACGGTCCCATCCGGAGTAACAAAGCGGTGGACGCTGGAGTAGGGCTCGTTATTTCTAGCAGCCTCAGTCCACGTCGTAAACACGCGGTCCCTGTCCTCTGGATGAATCGCCATAACCCATCCGTCGCCGAGGAGCGATTCTTCCGTGCGATCGGCGATCTTTTGGTAAGAAGCATTGACATACTGACACTTCCCTAGGTGGTCGGTGGCAAAGACTCCAAGAGGTGAAAAATCAGTCAGAGCTCTCAATTTTGCCGAGTTGCGCTCCAGTTCTCCATTAAGTTCTTTGAGCGCCAAAGACTGGTTTCGTAGATCGATAAGTGCCATTACTTGTCGAGAGAGTGCCGCAAGGCAGGCGGTCTCAGCAGAGGATAGGCTCCTCGCTTTTTGGTCAATTACGCAAATCGACCCGACGGCGTAGCCCTCTTTCGTTCTAAGAGGTGCCCCAGCATAAAACCTAATGCCTAGTTCCCCCGTGACAAGTGGATTATCTCGAAAGAGAGGATCTTGACTTGCATCGCTAACAACAAAGACATCGTCCCCAAGAACTGCGTGGCTACAAAAAGAGACTTCTCGAGAGGTTTCAGAAACCTTGAGGCCCACGCTCGCCTTGAACCATTGATAGTCCTCGGCAACAAACGAGATGGCGGCAATTGGCGTTCTGCAGATCTCCGACGCAAGCAGTACAAGATCGTCGAACTCTTGTTGTGCCTCGGTGCCAAGAATCGCGAGATTATGGAGGGCGGCAAGCCTCCTTTTCTCAGCAGCTAGTTGATCGTTCGACACGGTGCTTGTTCTCCTTCTGCCAGACTCAAAGATCAACGGAATCCGGCGGCTCTCCGAAGCCTGTGACTGGAGGTGTGGCAGAACTGCCATGCTATAAGTTAGTTCTCGGTTTGCAAATACAGGTATTAGGTGAAATGCATGTTTCCACTCCTCAACCTGAGTAAATATTCGGAACTGAGGGGTTTGGTCCTAGCAACGGTCAATGTCACTGCGACCAAGACTAACGCGTGGAGTAGAGTGGTCACAAATCGAAATACCGGCAAAATCCCTATCGCTCGCCGGGGGCGCGCTCTTCTATCTCATACGAGCGCTCGCCCCACCCATTCCATAAATTCGAGAGGTTCAACTCGAACCACCGCCTTGTCGCCAAGTGTTGATTTTGTCTTGCGTACCAGAGACGCCAAAACAGTGAACGCGAGGGCCCTGC
>JAYVGZ010000158.1:0-2516 GCA_043771805.1 Pseudomonadota bacterium | reverse complement strand
CGAACACACGATGATTGGTTCTCCTTGAACTGAAGATACTCTCTGTCAAGGAAGGCGGCCGTCGGGGGGAAGATCGATTGAAATGAAAGATCGAAAACTCCCCCCTGGGGAAATCCATGTACCTGCACGGTAGTAGGCGCAAGATGCGCGGGCTGCGCCTGCAGCACCTCTTCAAGCACTCCACTGTCACGGAGTGCAAAGAGCTGCTCTCGTTGTTCCCGAAGTTTTTTGAAGTCAAGGTTCGGTGCTACCTGGGCTAGATTAACTGTAGAGAGCCCCCTACTGAGCCGAAGCACTGCCCGGTCGAGGCTCCCCCCTCCTACCATTGTGAGCCGCTCAACATCGCTGAGCCGAGCATCTTCGCGCCCATTCAGGAAACAGAAATCTGAGAGTACCCTCTCTTTGCTTGCCACCGTGGTAGTTGATCCCCCTAGGGAAGGGCTTCGCCTTATCCCTTCTCTTATGATGTATCGAGACAAGGTATGGAATTAATGAGTTTTGGAAGCGGATCGTGGCTGAGCAAGGAAGCGCACAGCTGTCGTCTTATTCAACATTTTTTTGGGGAAAACTACACTTCTATCTGTCTGGAAATACAGAGCAAGGTGAGAAAAGCGGGTCTGAAGGTCGCTTCCGACCACAAGAACCCAAAGTCGGACATTAACAAAGCTGGAACTGTCGGAGAAAGAATATCTACTTTTAGAGGAGGCGCAGCGGCTCAGCAACAAATCTACCCGTACTCAAGCAATAGTCTCTGCACTCACCGCTTATTGCAACGTACGATCACCGGCCAAGCGGGAGGAACGTAGAGAGGTGAGGCGAACCGCCGCCACCGTGAATGCTCCCGCTAGTAATCGTAGTCGACATATTCCGGTCCAGCTGCGGGATGCTGTATTTGTGAGAGATCAAGGACGATGCACGTTCGTTGGGCCCGATGGTCACCAGTGTGGCGAAACACGCGGAGTTTAAGTTGATCATATCCATCCGTTTTCTCATGGGGGTACTCACACAGTTGAGAACTTGCGGATGCGGTGCGGGCCCCACAATCGGTACGTCTTTGAACGCGATTGGATGGGGATAGAGGGCGCGGTCGGGAAGCATCAACAGAGGGAATCTGTGTAATAAATTCATACCGCGGCAGAGTAAGAGAGCGGAGAGGTTTTAGCTCTCTTGCGTCACGCCGCCGATTATGGCCAGGCTTCCGACCCGAAATTAGCGGGAATCCGCACCCCTCTGGATTCAAATCGCTGGGCGAGGCATAATTGCCGACCGGCTGTAGTTTGAGTGTTTCGCGACCTAAAAGATCTCCCTACCAGAAGCAATCAGTAAACAGTCCCGGAGAAGTGGTCTAGCACCACTTTGAATGAACCTTTCTAGGCATCTTCGTTAGTCATGAGTTTAGGTATTCGTACAAAACAAGGCGCTCCTGCGGTAGGTGTAGACTCATCGCGTGACGCCACAACGAACGAAGATCCGTTTGAAACACTTACCCCCGCCGTTTTCCCTGGCGAGGAAGCCTTCTTGAATCTGTCCGAACGCCTTGGATTGCCACGTAAGAAGCTTGAGGAGAAACTACTCTCGTTTGGTGCAGAACTTCGCTCCTTTGGCAACACAACGAAATTTCTTGAAAGACTCTCGGTTGAGAGAGGTGAAATTCCCAATACGAACGTTTACGGAAAGGTGGCAGTCGGCTACCGGTTTTCATTTGAGGGTCGCATTGATGAAATCCGGCGGCTACTCTTGGACTATCATCCATCCTTGAAAAGGGAGGGTATCGACCTCCTCTCGCTTTCTCCGGATTACCCCACCGAGCAACCGAATAACGAGCAACAGAATAAGGCGAGCGTCGAATCTCGATTTTACGGCTGTGGGTGCTGTCAGACCGTAGCGCGTGCCATCTCCCTCAAGGGTGAGAGCCGTTCCGACTACGTAATAACCGTCAACGCATTTCCGTGGGACCCTCTTAATGAGATGCAGACAGCTCTCTTTCATGACTCGATGACGGATCGGGTTATCAGAAACGACGAGGGGCTCTACATTCCGCAGAACGGAAAAACCATCGGTTGTAAACTCACCCCAGCTTGGGTCGAATCGGTGATGCTGAACGCTAACCAGAAAGAAGCTGTCGCAATTCAGAACCACCCAGCGAGCGGAATGTCTGCGGCGGATCATCTGCACGCTCAGTTCTTTCCTCGGGACCTCTATAAGTCGGCAATCCTTCGACAAGTGATCGATGACTTTGGTCCTGCGCCAGCCGAACTCGTCGTCCCTCGAAGGAGCCGATATCACCCTTTTGATACCCTTGTGCTTTCCTGTTCGGATACTGCTGCCTTATCCCGAGCGGTCGTGAACGTGTACGAGAAACTTGAAGACGCCCACCTCGTCTCGACCTTAGCATACCTCGATGGGCACTGTTTCATGAGTGTGCAGTCACCACAGCCAGACGGGTACCGTCCAAATGATATCGGCGCAAGAGTGCTACTTAATTGCTATCGACCTGAGGAACTGGAGCACTGGTC
>JAYVGZ010000157.1:0-2099 GCA_043771805.1 Pseudomonadota bacterium | reverse complement strand
TACCAATGTGCCTCAGCGAGTCGCTTATCCGAATGGGGTTCGGCACATGTTTGCCTACGACCAGCGGGACCGGCAGACGAATGTGGCGATCGAGAACGGGGCCAGTGTCTTAGCTTCGTGGGCGTACACTTACGGTCCCGCGGGGCATCGGTTGACATCGATCGAGAATGGTGGCCGGAGTGTCTCGTACAACTATGACAGCGTCTACAAGCTGACCACAGAAGCGATCGCCGGAGACGCGTCGTCGAACGGTATCCTGAGCTACACTCACGACTCGGTCGGAAATCGACTGGCGCTGACCTCGACGCTCGCAGCCCTTGGTTCTCAGGCGAAAAGTTATGACGCGAATGACCGGTTGACGGACGAGACTTACGATTCGAACGGGAACACTTTGATGGCCACGAATGGCTGGGCTTATGCCTACGACTTCGAGGATCGCCTCATCTCGGCGACCAAGGCAGGAGTGACGGTCGCGATGCAGTATGACGGCGACGGCCATCGCGTTGCACGTATTGAGGGGACGGTGACCACCCGTTACTTGATCGATGACCTTACGTTGACGGGCTATGCGCAGGTGGCGGAGGAAGTGTCACCTGGCGGAGCGATCCAGAGAGCCTATGTTCATGGAATTCAACGAATCTCGCAGCGCTCATCGGGTAGTGGCATGTGGGCCTTCAGCTATTACGCGTATGACGAGGCGATGGGGTCCGTTAGACTGCTGACGGATGCCGGTGGCGTTCCGACGGACCGCTATTCGTACGATGGGTTTGGCAACGTCGTTGGACAGTCAGGGTCGACGGTCAACCAGCATCTCTACCGGGGCGAACACTTTGATCAAGCGTTGGGGCTCTATTATCTGCGGGCTCGCTGGTATCGGCCAGATGTGGCGCAGTTTTTAACTTCGGACGGCGTTGAGGGTAGCGAAAGCGCCCCAGAGACATTGCACCTCCGAAGTTATGCGCACCAGAACCCTGTTTACTATTCCGATCCAAGCGGTAACGCGAACATCATTAGCCGGGCATTAACTTCAATTGTCCATGGCATTCGAGCGGTATCCACTTATGCAACGAGGATGGGGGGAGTCACGCTTAATAAAGTTCAGAAGGGAGCCGAGATTGCTTACGATACTGTTTGCTGTCTGAATCGAGCATGGTCTGCTTTGGGATTGGCAATGGCCGCCATCGCGGTGGCCGATCCAACCTTCGAGGATGAAGCACGTAATACACTAGTTGTACTGAGCCTTATCGATCAAGCTTGTCGCCTTGGCTGCCCGTCACCTTATGCCGGTCAGAAGCTATATCGCGGTTTCGGCGGAGGATCGAGGCCCTATGGCCACTCTTGGACGCCGGTGAACCCGGCAAATCTCGGCCCACTATACCCAATAGTCGCCGGGCTTCCGCCTAGCAATACAATGGAAGGAATCATCAGCGGGATAGTTCTGGATCCCTCTGGGATCAGACGACGCGGAGCATTGAGGATTGGTGGACGCTTCGGCGGGTTATGTGAGTATCTAGTCCCAGATCCTGTTCGCCAATTGGGAAATCTTGTGTTTAGGTGAACTTCATGACCAAGATTCCGACACCCATGACGCTCGATGACGTTATACGAGTATTAGAGTCGCTTCCACAAAGTGGCAACGGTCTACAAGATCTTCTAAGCACCCTGAGACAATGGAAGAAAGACGAGAGCAATATCAACGCCCTTTGTGTGAGTCTTGAGCAGTACATGCTCAACGAGGAAGTAAAGAACGAAGACATCCACTTTGTGTGCTCGGAGTTTACTAGAGAAGTAGTTACCCGGCTCCATGCGATGACTGTTAATGAGCGATTGTTTGTGATGAGCCTAGACGAAAGATACTATAGCTCAACTTCTAGTAGAGAGCGAGATTTGATTTATGCAAAGCTGCTGTTGCCGCCTAGGAATATCTTTGACCAATTGTTTGACTGAGAAGGGGGCAGTGTGACTGAGGGGAGCAAGGTTCCTTGCAACCTTCAGTTACATTTACGGCGCCGGGGAGTTACCGGCTGCAATTGAGTATTAATGACGGGTTAGTTACTTCGGCGGGACTAACGACGGTGGTGGTGAATCCGGCGGGAAGC
>JAYVGZ010000156.1:0-5039 GCA_043771805.1 Pseudomonadota bacterium | reverse complement strand
CACCTTTAACCCCGCCATGGTCATCGCAAACGACAGGGTATCAGGGTGTAGCGGCCAGACATGAGTCGGGTCGCGAAAGTAGTTTGATGAAAGCGCCAGCATCGATTGTGGGTTGATCGTTTCAAAAACGATACGCCCGCCAACGGCAACCTTTCGAGCGCAGGAATTGAAAAGATTCGCTAGCTGGTGCTGCGTAAGATGCTCTACAACTTGAATGGCGATCACACCACCAAGGCTGCGGTCTTGTACGTTTTCAAGCACCGAGACATCAGCTAAATCAACGAACGCGCCCCTCTCCCGCGCGGCAGCTACCATTGCAGGGTCGAGATCAATTCCGTAAGAGGGAACATTGGCGTCTCGGAAGAGAATCTGGAGCTCTCCCCTCCCCGCACCAATCTCGAGCACCGGCCCCTTATCTTTTGCGAAGATCGGCGGATAAATCCGCAGCCTTTCGGCTATCTCCTCTTCACTCCCGCGGTACCGATTTTCAAGCATCACGTACGATTGATCGGGTACATTTGAAGGAAGTTCGATCCGCGCGTTGGGTGCGGTCACGGGCAACTCTCTCGTTAGCCGTCCAACGATTCGCTCCACCCCAGTTGACACTGCCTCCACGGTTTGCAGGCGACCTGCGTTACCCTCAGCTAGCGTCTGCAGTTGAGTGATTCGGTCATTGAGCTCCCGAAGAGTCACGTTGATTGAATCCGTGACACTCCGCTCAACTGTACGCAGGTTGCCGCTCTGTTCGTCGGCAATCAGTTCAATCCGGTTTAAGGCCTTCGAAACATCGTAATCAATCTTCCTCACAAGCTCCCAAAAGGAGTCTCCGTCTCGGTCATCCACGTAGGTGCTTACCGAATTTAGAAACTGCACAAGGCGCATCTGAAAGTCGTTCTTGGCCTGAATATGCTCCTTAAGGAGAAGCTCCCACACGACGCGGAGAATGCGTCGCTTAATGCCAACGATGCAACGGGCGACCAAGCCGCGCCGGTGCGAGGTGACCCTCTCAAGTTGCGGATCCTGCGACTCCTGCCAATGGGTATTGAGGTAGTATAGCTCCTCACTGTGCATGAGCTCCCCAGCCCGCCGATGCCCAGACTTGTTTTGGGCAGCTATGTAGCTCTTAAACGGTCTCGCTGCCTCAGGGTGCGCAGCTAGCTCGGCCCGCACGCGGCTGCGAATCTCACTCATTAGCTGCGGAATATCCGTTACGCCCTCGCTCTCTTCCGGCCCTTGGGCCCCTGCCGTCCTACCGTTGCTCATCACTTTCGCTGCGTTACTACCCATGGGCGGGGATAGTATCTGAGGTTCAAGTGGACTGAAACCCTGTGTTCGAACAATGCTTCCAAACCAAAAGACAACGAGCGGATGAAAATGCCGCTGTTTTTTGGAGTACTCCACTACCGACAATAGTGCTGTTAAGAATGACACTTAACCCACCTCACCCACTACACCACCTACTACCTTCGACAGATTCCACACGAAAAGCGTCACACAGAGCACCTAAGTTAGCATAACGTTGTTTGTTGATCGCAGATGTTCGGTTAACGCTGATTTTGGCGGCAAATGAAAGAAGGAAAAGTGTTATGACAAATGTTCCACAGCCTCTTCTCTTAACGGTGAAAGAGGTAGCTAAACTCCTCCGAATCCATCGTCCTAAGGTGTACGACCTCATCAAGGCAGGCACCATTGAGGGATTCAAGCTCGGTTCAGACTGGCGCGTAAAACGGGAGTCCGTTGAGCGCCTGATCGGCGAGATCCCAGAAGACTTCTTCTCACCAGCAAAGGGCATGAAGAAGATGGCCGTAGCGGCTCACGAGTCGCACGTAAAGCTCGCGTCCTAGGGGCGCTCAGCCAAGCGCAATTGCCGCCTTCAATTATCGGCTGGCTGCAATTGTGCTTGGCTTACAGCTGAGCCAGCGGGAGTGCCGCGGCTAGCTGCGAGAACTGTTCTACCGAAAGCTGTTCGGGTCGGATTCCGAGATCGATACCTATCGTAACCAGTGCGGCCTCGACCGTTTCACGTGTCCAACCACGGCTAGCGGTCAAACTGTTGACCATCTTCTTCCTACGTTGCGAAAACGCGGCCCTCACAACCCTTTCGAAATGTTTCGGGTCATCAACTGGGGCCCGAGGTGTCTTCCGGAAAGTGAGCTTCATTACCTGAGACTCGACTTCCGTTGGGGGATGAAATGCGCTGCCGGGCACGAGGGGGCCAAGCTCAACATCAGTCCACAGTTGGACTGCTACGGTAATGCTCCCGTAAATCCGCCCACCCGGGTCTGCCGCGAGTCGCGCGGCGAATTCACGCTGCACCATCATCACTGCGTACTGAATTGAGCTTCGATAGGCGAGAAGGCGAAATACTATTTCGGTAGAAAAAACATAAGGAATATTTCCAAAGACGATCAACTCATCACCGAGCTCAGAGAAATCTACCGTTCGAACGTCCTGATTGATTATCTGCGCGTTGGGAAACCTCTCTCTGAGGGGATCACAAAACTTCGGTTCGATCTCAATGAGAGTGAGCTTCTTCGCTCCTGCGAAGTGACCAGTCAAAGCGCCGGTACCAGGGCCAATTTCGACTATGTGTGCATCACTTGGCGCCTTGCCGAACAGCGCGATTGATTCAGTCACGTCGGGACGAATAAGAAAATTTTGTCCGCGCTCCTTAGACGGGCGGACGTTCAACTCGCGCAACGTCTCTTTGGTGCGGCGTGTCTTTGATATGACCATTTTTACAGTACCCCTACTCACACCGAAGGAATTTCATCCAGAGGCCATCTGCTCTTAATGGTGAGCGGGGGGAACCCCCTCTTCTCCCTGTGATATCGACCCGCTGCGTAAGCTATCATGGCTCCGTTATCTACGCAGTGCTTAAGGGGCGGGAAAATAACTCGGTCGCCAAACAAAGCGTGAAGCCGCTTTCGAAGTGCGGTGTTCGCTGAAACACCACCACACACAACAAGAGGCAATCCGGAAAGCCTTACTTCGGCCTCTGTTTTACGCACTAGTGGATCAAGGATCGCCTCTTGGATAGCCCAGGCAGCTTCGGCTGCGGCAGACGGGTCATCCTTCAGCAACGTTTCATTCTTACGAATGAGGAGCATTACTGCCGTCTTCAACCCTGAAAAACTGAAATTCTCCATCTCCCGGGCAACCTTCGGCAACACAAAGCGTGACGATGACACGGTATCCGCAAGAGCGGCGAGCCTAGGCCCCCCAGGGTAGGCAAGCCCGAGGAGATTCGCAGATTTATCAAAGGCTTCACCGGCAGCATCATCCAGTGTGCGGTAAAGAATCTCGTAAGAACCAAGCCCCGATACCCGAATCACCTCAGTGTGCCCACCCGAAACAACCAATGCAATGTAGGGGGGAGAAAGTTGGGGAGAATGAAGCTCGCCACACAAGATATGTGCCTCGATATGGTTCACACCTCTCAGTGCTGCACCTGTTGCACTTTGTACCCCCTGGGCGAAGGTAACGCCTATGAGCAAACACCCCTTCAAGCCCGGGCCAGTAGTTACGCCGATACACCCCACATCGCTCAGCGCTGCGCCGCTTTCATTAAAGAGCTGTTCACACAACACAGGAAGATTACGCATGTGCTCACGCGAGGCGAGCTCTGGAACCACTCCTCCGTACAGTTCATGCAGAGCAACCTGCGAGGCCAGCACCTCACCGCGCACGGTGACTACACCAGCGTCATCAAACTCAAGGAGAGCAAGCCCAGTTTCGTCGCAACTTGTTTCGATTCCTAGCACCAACATGACCGCGGCTCACGAGAAAAAAATCTTTGATTAGTCGATCGGAGCAACAGAGCGAACGTAGGCTACAAGTGCCGCGATATCTTCCGCCTTTCCTTGTGCATAAAATCCAACCGGACAGAAACTAGGATCGACTCGTCCCCCACCAGGCCTAACGCCCAAGGTGAAGAACCGTTTTACGTCTGCCTCACTCCAGGCGCCAATACCGGAATTTTTTGATGTGGTAATATTCGGAGCTCTCTTACTTGTACCGCCGAGCGTGACTTCACGCCCGCCGCCCCAGTACTCCTCGCCAGACATGAGGGTAGGCGGTGTATTGTGACATGACCCACACCGTGCGACGTTGTCGGCCAAATATTGCCCAAAGGGGCCCTGAAATCTGCCCGGTATCTCTGGTACGTACCCCTTCACTTGGCGCTGAGCTGCGAAAAAACCCGTTGAATTTCGATCAATGAAATCAATTTCTCGGTGTTCTATTTCGCGTTGTACCGGGGGAAGAGCTCGAAGGAAGCCGACGATCGCCGACACATCGGCATCCGAGAGCCACTCAAAGCCACCGTGAAAAGCCTCGGATACCACAGAGTCAGATGGTGTCATCTTCGATCGAAAAAGCTTCAAAGCATCAGCCTCTGACCAACCACCGATCCCCGTCGAAGATAACGTTATATTTGGAGCTGCTACCTCACCGAAGCTGTCCGTCAGTACTCTTCCTCCAGCGAGGGGCGAACCTGCTTTTCCATCCATACTGTGACAAAATCCGCATGCTCCTACTCCCTCTACCAGTTCGCGACCGCGAATAAGAGATGCGTCCGTAACCGGCAAAAGTGGAGGAAGTAGCGCATCATCGCTTGAGCAGGCGGCGACCACTGTGGCGAGACCGATGGCTAAAAGTGCTCTTATGGTAACTGTAAGGGTACGCCAAGCTGATGTGGCGGAATGGTCTTTCATGCGCCCAGGCTACACGTTGTACGCCCCCAGGAAAAGCATGCTCACTACCGGACTTATCGGAGTTGGCACTTCCCAACATGAGACAGTATTCGGGCGATACTCCCCTTAAAACAGGGCTCTATTCCCCGGGAACAACGCTCTGGCATCTGTTCGATCAGGAGCTTATATTGCCCAGCGCCCCGAACTGATAGTTACCATTAAAGTTCTATTCGGGTTCTCTCGACTTCGTATCCGGTAACCGTTCAGGCAGTGGAGTTAAAATTCGAGGAGCGTCCCGACCCCTCAGGGGTGGATTTGCGGATGCAAATCCGGGGTGAAAACAAC
>JAYVGZ010000155.1:0-2597 GCA_043771805.1 Pseudomonadota bacterium | reverse complement strand
CATTGAGCTTATCGAGATACAGCGTAAAATGCCTCGATGCGCCGGATTGCACGAGATCAAACAGAATTGCCGTCCTCTCCCGTATGGCAGGCGGTGACCGCAGGTATGTGACCGCCTCAAGTTCTGAATTGAGCATCCCTACTCCTCTAAATCTCGCCCTGTCTTCTTTGCAAGATCGGCAGCAGATGGTGCGCCCGTCTCTGAGAAGTATCCCGCCGCTTTTTTGGCGTCCATCTCGACACGTGCATCCTTTGGAATGGCATCCTCTGGGATCGATACTCGCTCCCCAACTTCGATCCCCGAACGCGTAATCGCGTTGTATTTCATGTCACTCATTGATACGAGGCGATCAATCTTCTTAACACCCATCCAATGCAGGACGTCAGGCATTAGCTCCTGGAACCGCATGTCCTGTACACCGGCGACACACTCAGTACGTTGAAAATAGGTGTCGGCTCGGTCTCCGCCATCTTGACGTTTTCGGGCGTTGTACACCAAAAATTTCGTTACTTCCCCTAATGCCCGTCCCTCTTTTCTGTTGTACACGATGATCCCACACCCCCCGTTCTGTGCGGTCCTGACACACTCTTCTATTCCGTGCACTAAGTACGGTCGGCAGGTGCAGATATCAGATCCGAAGACATCCGAGCCATTACACTCATCGTGTACCCTAATAGTGAGCTCCTTTGCCGGAACCGGGATCGATTCAATATCACCGAAGAAGTAAACAGTTTGCCCGCCGATCGGCGGAAGAAAAACGTGCAGGTCCGGTCGAGTTACTAGCTCAGGGAACATTCCTCCTGTGTGCTCGAACAAACCTCTTCGTAGTTCACTCTCTGAAATTTGGAATCGCTCGGCAACTCCCGGAAGGAACCACACTGGCTCGATAGCGGCCTTGGTAACACGACAGTCGCCTTCACCCGCTACCATGACGCCATCAACGGCAAGTCTTCCAAGCCTCACAGCTTCGACAAGCTCTGGCATATTAATATGAGCTCGCGTTACCGCAATTGTTGGCTGCACATTGTAGCCACGCTTGATAAAGCTTGCGAACGCCTCGCCAACTGTCGCACCCCACGGATCGAGGGATACGATTTTTTTAGGATCTGACCACGTATCAAATGGACCAATCTTACAGGTGGGCGCCGTGTTTGTAAGGTCCGGTTTGTGGAGCGGGTCGAGTGCCCCTGAAGCAACGGCCAAAGCTCGGTAAATCGAATAGGCACCTGAGTGCGTACCGATACAGTTTCTGTGCGCCATATCAGTGAGAGTACCAATGATGGGGCCCCGCACCTCGGAGTCAGCCTCACCCCATGTAATAGCTGGAGCAGCCTCGCCCAAAGACGATGGGTGAGAGGTAAGAACAATAGACTTTAAGGGCTTTTTCTTTATAACCATATCTTTAGAACCTTGTGGCCTAGAGGAGTATCAATTCCTCTATATCAGCAACTTTTCAAAGTTGCTCTGCTGTTCGAAAAGCTAAGACATCCAGTTTTTATCGCTCTGAATGCCCCACTTTGCCGTAATCTTCTTCTGGTTGCTCCAAAACTCAACACCTCCTGCGCCGGTGATATCTCCGTGGCCAAACTTGGAATCTTTGGTACCGCCGAACGAAAACGGTTCACGAGGCACAGGAACTCCGACATTAATACCGATCATCCCTGACGCAGATCTCTGTGCAACTTTCTGTGCCACGCTCGCACTTGTGGTGAACACTGATGTGGCATTCCCAAAAGGGCTCGCACCCTCAAGCCGCAGAGCTTCTTCGAGTGTTCGGACTCGCACAATCGTTAGCACCGGCCCGAAAAGCTCGGTATGTGCGCACTCCATTGTTTGAGTGGCGTGGTCAAGAACAGTTGGCCCAAGCCAGTTACCGCCTTCGTAACCCGCCGGCGCTGGTACTCCACGACCATCAACGACAAGCTTCGCACCGTCCATTACACTTTTCTCGATTGCAGCACACAGTCGAGTACGAGCCGCTTTATTAATAAGGGCTCCCATGCCAGTGCCAAGTTGAGTTTGCTCCGCTAACTCCTTTACGCCCTGAACAATGTGTTCGACGTCGCCTACCGCCACCAAAACACTTGCTGCCATGCACCGCTGGCCGGCGCAACCGGTGAAGGAGGCAAAAATGCCGTCTATCGCCACACGCGGATCCGCGTCAGGTACAACGATCAAGTGATTCTTCGCGCCGCCAAGACACAGCGCTCGTTTCCCTACGCTGCTTACTCTGGCGTAAACAGAACGGGCGATAGGGGTTGAACCGACAAAACCGATGGCTGAAACACGCTCATGATTCGCCAGGAACTCGACGGCTTCTCTGTCGCCGTGCAGAATTGAAAATACACCCGGCGGAACGCCAGCTTCGAGCATAAACTCGCCCAGAAGACATGGAGTGAAGGGGACTTTTTCGGAGGGTTTCAAGATAAACGCATTTCCGAGTGCTATCGCGATCGGAATCATCCACATTGGCACCATCACGGGGAAATTAAATGGGGTGATTCCCGCGACAACACCAAGAGGTTCCCGTTTAAATTCACACGTGACTCCACGGCTTACCTCAAGCACTCCGCCAACATCCGAGTTCTGTAGGCTCG
>JAYVGZ010000154.1:0-11959 GCA_043771805.1 Pseudomonadota bacterium | reverse complement strand
GTATATTTTTGTTCACAAATCAAAGGTGTTACGAGAACAACTTTTGCAGTCAGGCGAACCTTTCGTCGACAACGAGCTGATCGCTCGTTGACTGTTTTTTGTGAACGGCTAGTTGTTTTCACCCCCGATTTACTCTGTAAATCGACCCCTGAGGGGCATGGCCGCATGGCGAATTTTTTACCGATGCCTGAACGGTTACCGTCGGCATTCATGGTTCGACCTGCGTCAATTACATCTCTTGGCACACTATGCACAACTGTGGCAACGCCTCGATTTGTGGGGCGGTGTGCCAGCGTGCTACCTTGGAAATGTTGCCAGAACTAGCGCGTCAAAAGTTCCTGTGGGCGTGCTCGTGAACGAGGGAAGATCGGCATTTCCAGATCCGGTTCCCTTTGGACGCAGGTGACTGTATGTCCGGAGTAACCATGGATACCAACAGCAAAGATGGGCATTCCGAAATCCCGAGGCCCCTCATCATTTTTGATGGCGTCTGCGCCATGTGCAACGGATTCGTAAACCTTGTTCTGCGCCATGACAAGGCAGCCCGATTTTTCTTCGCTTCCAATACGTCGCCTGTCATTAAGGACCTACTTGCCCGTGAGCAGCTGACGGAGGAGGTTTTCAAGTCTGTGCTCGTGTTTGATGGAAGTCGAATCTTGAATCGGAGCGATGCGGTAGTTTTTATAGCCCAACATCTCGATTTTCCTTTCAGCCTGATAGCACTAATTCGTCTCATTCCTCGAGGTATTAGAGATGGTGTCTATGCTATCGTTGCGAGGTTGCGCCTACGGATAGCCGGAAAGGTTGATGAATGTGCGCTCATCGCACCTGAATGGAGACACAGGATATTATAGGGATGAATTCGCACGCCGCACTAACAATGATGTTGAGCACCGCTCGCCTCGTGTCCGAGCGGTATCTGTCAGATTTGACCGACGAAGAACTTTTGATGCGTCCGGTGTTCGGAGCTAATCACGCTGCTTGGCAGCTCGGGCACCTCATATGCTCAGAGCTAGCCATGATTTCCTCGGCCGACTCGAGTGTAAAGCTCATTTTGCCGGAAGATTTTGCCTCTGTTCACAGCAAGGAAAGTTCAGGGTCTAATCAACCGAAGGATTTCCATCCGAAAAATGTTTACCTTTCACTCCTTCGAGAGCTCCGAGGACTGACTCTCTTAACCCTCTCAAAGCTTAGTGAGAGTGACCTAGACCTTGACGGTCCGGGGGATATGCGGGCATACGCCCCAACCGTGGGGAGTCTGTTTGTGATGATTGCAACCCACGAACTAATGCACTCCGGCCAACTGGCTGTTCTTCGGCGACTTCTCAATAAGCCGGTGGTGATTTGACGGGGAGGCTCACCAACGGTAATCGAGGGTCTTGCCGAGCGAGTTCATTTCGAAAATTTTTACCGAACGAGATTATTGGAAGAGCTCGCTCAGTGACGTTTCCTTTTTCCGATCCGAGTCTGTCCGCGCCGTGTCGATGTAATGAATCGGTTCAAAGAACCCCTTGGAGTTAACCTCTTGTCGAATATATCCCAGCTCACCTCGACACTCTTCAAATTCTTGATAGATAGTCGTCTTCAGTTCGTGAATTTGAACTTGCATCTCGTTAAGGAGTTCTGTGACGTCTCCGAGAAGCTCGACCTCATGTTCCGACGCGAAGCGGCCCAGTCCAGCTACTTTCATAAAGTAAACGATACCGAAGGCGGTAACGAGAACGAGCCCTAAAACTGATGCGTCGAACGGGAGGTATCCAGAGCCGTAGGAATTGGAGAGGAACGAAAGAAACTCTGGGCCTGTAGAGACTATTTCACCGGTCATTTTAATTTTCACCGCGCCAAAGTAAGAAAAGGTTAGCGAAACTTGATACCCGAGTATCGGGAAGGTTATGGAGGAGCCTTGAGGTTATGTCGCCCAATCGGGTAAAGTGTCCTGGTTTCAGCGAGTTAGGGATTGCTCCAAAGGTGAGAGTAATCGGCATTGCAACTTGGTGGGAGGTTTTTTAGCACTAGCTGTGTTTGGAATAACCGCTGTGATAGACTCCATCGACTCTTTTTGGCGGCTTTCTTACCCAAGAAACCCCGAGATGTAAGTCGCCTAAAATTATTTTCATGGAAGTGTAGCTGTATGCAGGGGATATCTGTCGTCATCCCAGTCTACAACGAGGAAGAGAATGTTGTTGAGAGCTTCAAGGAGGTCTCAGGAATTCTCGAGCGGATGGGTAGGCCCTATGAGATTATTTTTGTAGACGACGGCTCGTCCGACGCTACTGGCCGTAGATTGCTTGAGTTCGCTGGAACGAATTCACACCTTAAGTTTATTCAGCTACGTCGCAATTTCGGTCAAACCGCTGCGATGGCCGCGGGTTTCGACCACAGCGAGCACGATATTGTAGTGGCGCTGGATGGAGACCTTCAGAACGACCCAGCAGAGATTCCGCAAATGGTGGCGAAGCTGGAGGAGGGCTACGATGTTGTAGCGGGTTGGCGAAAGGCCCGTAAAGACGCATTCATTAGCCGAAAATTGCCTAGCATGATTGCTAATCGCCTGATCTCTTACTCTACTGGCGTTCAGCTCCATGACTATGGGTGCACATTGAAGGTGATGACAGGAGAGATCGCCCGGGGAATCAAACTGTATGGCGAGATGCATCGCTTCATTCCGGCTCTGGCGAAAGAGATCGGTGCCCGAATCGTTGAAGTTCCGGTAAATCACCGAGAGCGTCGACACGGCACATCGAAGTACGGTATTTCACGAACTTTGCGGGTGGTCCTCGACTTAATTACGGTAAAGTTCCTTCTCGGGTACTCCAAGCGTCCTATTCATTTGTTCGGTACAGTGGGGCTTGTATCGGGGATATCTGGATTCTCACTCCTGAGTTGGATCACCTATCAGCGCCTTTTCATGCACGTGCCAATGGGTAACCGCCCATTGCTGTCGCTTGGAGTAATGTTGGTGATTATTGGCTTACAATTTCTGGTCTTTGGTCTTCTCGCCGAGGTCCTGGCCCGAACCTATTACGAGTCGCAAAACAAGAAGACCTATATCGTGAGGCGGGTTTTTTCCGCCGCGCAAAGTGATAATTCCGCTCTGTGGAACCGCAAAGTCGCGAATTAATTTCCGGAGAGAGCAATCCACTGCGTCGTCCGAAAGTCCTTCTGGATGGCCGGAAGTTGGGAGATGGTGGAATCGGTGTATACATCGACAACCTTATTCAGGGTTACCTTGCGGGAGGTTATGTTGCTCTCACTGTCCTCACTTCTCGATCGCGAGCCAGCAATCATGGATACGGCGACGGTATATCGTGGGTGTTCGACGAGGCGGCCACCTACTCGGTTGATGAGATGTTGCTATTGCCGCGTCGCATAGATTTCCGTCAGTTCGATTTATTTCACTCTCCCCACTACACCCTTCCGTTTGGAATTCCGATTCCTAAAGTTGTTACTGTGCACGACCTCATCCACATCACGCACCCGGAGAGGTTTTACTATCCATTCGTCGCGACCCAGTTGATCCGTTCCGCGGTAAGGCGTGCAGATGGTGTAGTGGCGGTGAGCCGTGACACCCGCCGCGCCCTTATTGAGCTGACGGGGGCGCCGCAGAGAAAGGTTCGGTATATCCCCAACGCGGTGAGCAGCTGTGTCACCGCGGCGTCAGCCGTGCGAGCAGGGGTTATCCGAAAATACGCAGACCTCTCGCCCTATATCTTGGCCGTTTTTTCGAACATTAAGCCACATAAAGGTTTGCGGGATCTGATCACAGCTTTCCACTCGCTCCGATCTGTTTGTAATGCTCCACCAAACGCACCAGTTAATCGCGCCCTGAAACTCGTCTTGGCGGGGTATGGAACGGAGGAAATATTCAATTCACCCGAGCTACTTTCAATGATTGGTGATAACTCAAACATTCATATCCTTGGACGGGTTTCGAACGAAGAGCTGTTCGCACTCTATTCGCGATCAAAGGCCGTTGCCATTCCGTCTTACGCTGAAGGGTTTTGTCTTCCTGCACTTGAGGCACAATCACTTGGGGCGCCCGTTGTTTGTCGACCCGTCCCAGCACTGTGTGAGTTGGTAACCGATCGGGACGTAGTAGCTGCCGATTTTTCGATCGATGCCCTTACGGCGGCACTCTCCCGCGCAGCTCACCGAGATATCATTCGCGAAGAGGGATCCGCGATTGAACAGAGTCGCGTTTTAGAGTTTGGGCGGACAAGAGTGGCCCAGCAGACCGCCGAATTCTATGCCCACGTTCTTCAGGAGAGAAAATCATGAGGGTCGCCATTATCCATGATTGGCTTACCGGGATGCGGGGCGGCGAACGTTGCCTGGAGGCATTTCTATGTGTTTATCCTGAAGCTGATATCTTCACTTTGATTCATGTTCCTGGCTCCACATCACCCGAGATAGACAAGCGAGTAGTCGGAACTTCTTTTCTAAGCAAACTGCCGGGAGTTCGTCGCTACTACCGGGCCCTTCTTCCGCTCTTTCCGCTCGCGGCCCGCCAACTTGATCTTTCAGGATATGATTTCGTCGTCTCTTTAAGTCACGCCGCAGCGAAGAACGTGACGGTTCCTCACGGGGTTCCGCACGTGTGTTACTGCTTTACGCCAATGCGATACGTTTGGGATCAGGTTCCCTACTACTTCGGCCGAGTGGGCCGGTTGGTGATGTCGCCACTTCTCTCTTTCTTGCGCACTTGGGATCAGCGGGGTGCAAAATCGGTGACCCATTTTGTCGCAATAAGTTCATTTGTTGGTGCACGAATCCGGCTCTTTTATTCCCGAAGGTCCGTAGTGATACCCCCTCCGGTGAGGATGGCCAGCGATGGTCCAAGAGAAATTAATGCGGACGAGCACGATCTGTTTCGAAAATTACCAGAGAGTTTTTTTCTGTGTGCGGGTGCGCTAGTCCCGTACAAAAGAGTGGCTGTGGTGGTAAAGGCATTTGCTAGTCTCGATGCTCAGCTCGTCGTAGTCGGGGGAGGGCCTGAGCTAGGATCGCTGCAGCGCCTAGCCACGCCGAATGTCCACTTTCTAGGCACTGTTACCGATAGGGTGCTGTGGGAGTGCTACAGAAGGTGCAAAGCGCTTATCTTCCCGGGGATTGAAGACTTCGGCATAGTGCCAGTTGAGTGTTTGGCGAGCGGGAGACCCGTGATCGGAGTGAACGCTGGGGGTCTGCGTCAGTCTATGGCTGCTGACACGTACCTGCAACGAAGCTCTCTTGTGTCCGAGACACCTCACGGTGTACTTTTGTCAAGAAGGGGCTACGGTAGGTCCGAGGCTATCGTTGAGGCAGTAGAGACCTTCTTATTACATCAGCAGCAGTTCTCGCCCCAAGCTGCTGTGCACCAGGCATCGCATTTCAGTTATCAAGAGTTTTTCAAAGCCTGGTCTCTTTTTTGTCAGCAAACTGGTTTGTATAGTGGTGGCGACCCGCAATTACTTCTCGGGTCAGACTTCTCTCTGAAAGATCCTACACTTTCAGAGACGTCAGCTTTCAAAGCATCTCGAGGGTTTTAAGGTTCTCCATGTTGAAGCAGAAGCGGCAACTCTTTGAGTATCTATTCATGGCCACCGACCTGGTGGTAGTCACGATTGCCTGGGTGATTTCATATTGGCTTCGATTTGAAACTGACCTCATTCCTGTTGAGAAAGGCATTCCTGAGTTCAGTAACTACCTTTCAATGACCATTTTTATCTGGCTGATCTGGGCTTTCGTCTTTCGGCGGATGGGATTGTATCGTCCGACGCGCGGCGTTCGACGGGCTCGAGAGCTGTGGGTGCTCATCAACAGTAACGCTCTCGCGATTTTAATGCTCATCGCCATCACCTATCTCTTTCGAGAGAAGAGCGTTCAATTCTCTCGGCTCGTGTTCTTGTACTTTTGGGGAATGGCTACTGTTTTTACGGTGGTCCAGCGATCGTTTTTGAGGTTTCTTCTGAGAGAGCTCAGACGGAAAGGTTACAACCTCCGCTATATGCTGATCGTAGGGGCTGGAAAAGTCGCTGGCGATATGGTTAGTCGAATCCGATTGCATCAAGAGATTGGGGTTCAGTTGATCGGGTGCCTCTCCAAAGAGGGGGCCGAGCGGCGTGGGCCTGGCGGCCTTCCGGTTGTGGGGCGCTACTCTGACCTCAAGGATTTTCTTGGTCGCATGGATATGGATCAGGTCGTCGTCGCGCTGCCCCTCGAAGACCATCAGATGCTTCCAGAGATAATGTCGCAGCTTCAAGATTCGATGGTAGACATCAAAATCGTTCCAGACCTCTATCAATTCGCGAGCATTGGCGGTGCAATCGAAGAGTTCGAAGGACTGCCCGTGATTAGTCTGCAGGAGTGCCCACTCGATGGGATTAATCTCTTCACCAAGCGCGCCATCGATCTCGCGATTGCAACTGTTTGCCTGGTAGTTATTTCACCGCTGATGGTCCTCGTTGCCGCCATGGTAAAGCTCACCTCTCGCGGCCCCGTTTTCTACAAACAGGAGCGAGTGAGTTTCGACGGTAGTCGATTTAGTATCCTTAAGTTCCGAACAATGTACGTCGATGCTGAGGTGCATGGTCCGGGTTGGACTCGTCCGGGTGATGCTCGCGTCACCCCTCTCGGCCGGCTCCTTCGATGTACCAGCCTCGATGAACTACCCCAGCTCCTCAACGTATTACGTGGAGACATGTCAATCGTGGGCCCAAGGCCAGAACGTCCAGTTTTTATCGAGGAGTTTCGTCGTCGAGTCCCTCGGTACATGCTTCGTCACAAAGTGCCCGCTGGCATTACTGGATGGGCGCAAGTCCATGGATGGCGGGGAGATACTTCGATAGACAAGCGAATTGAATACGACCTGTACTACATAGAGAACTGGTCCGTCTTTCTCGACCTCAAGATTCTTGGACTTACTCTTGTTAACGGGTTTAAGAACAGAAACGCCTATTAGAAGTATTTCCGTGAGCTTTCCTTTCTTGATAACCGCTTCGTGAGTAAGTCATTGTTTGCAGCCTTCAATTCGATCCTTCCGTAAATCCCTCTGCTCATTGTAGACTGACCCTATGGGCGGAACACAACGCGTCGGTTTTTTTCTTCTTGTACTTTTTTTTGCCGGATCGGTCGTTGTGATGGCTGCACACGAATTACAAGCACGGAGCCGTCGCAAGGGAGGCGGGGACCCAGCATCGGCTCGTCGCCTCATTCAGGTGTTGAAAGGGGAGACAGTTGCAAATAAGCCCGAAGGGTATTTAGAGGCTGAAATGATGCCTCAACGCCGCCCGGGCAGCTACCTTCAGGAGCAAGATCGTAAAAACTTGAATTCGTTGCTGAAGCAGGTAGTGCCGTCTACGAATGAATAGTCGCTGCGAAGACGGTAGTAAACTCGTTTCGTCCCTTTGGGAGCTTAAGACATAATGAAACTTTCACAAAAGAGTAGTGGGTGGAAAAGACACCTAGTTGCTATGTCCTGTCTTCTCCTCGTCCAGGCTTTCTCGGGGTGCCTCCTGGTTCCATTCATCGAGGCCTTCCGGCAAACCGGAGCGACAGAGAATGACCGGATGACGCTCTTGCCTCCTCAGGTGAAGAAATTTACGGATGCCGTTGGTTGGGGAAATCGTACTGAGGCAACATCCGTTGTTGTTCCGGAATACCGCAAAGAAATTTCTAATCAATTGAAGAAGCTTGGCGAAGAAGAGCGTATCGTCGAGTCGAAGGTAGAGGATGTCGAGTGGGCTGACAGCGCATTTTCGGCTAAAGTTTCCGTCAAAGTAAAATACTTCCTAGTGCCCTACTACATCGTAAAGTCACGTATCGAAGAACAACAGTGGGTGTTTTCGATGGCGGGTGGCTGGAAGCTCAAAGGCCGAGCGGTCGCCGACGAATGAAACCCAGTGCCCTAAGTACGAAAGTAGGTTTTGTTCTCTGTTGGTGCGCGCTAACGGGGTGTCAGTTGCTGGGGGCAAAGGTCGTAGCGCCGTCGGCGGATGCTATTGAGAGCACAACCGGCAGCATGCCTGAAGTAACTCCATTTCTCTTGGAGGTCGTCGGAGAGGCAAATGACGGGGACAAGCTGATCGTCAATGGTCGCTTCGTTCCGAAAATTGCATGGGATCCGGCCAACGTTTTGGTGCGGCTGTCAGCGCTCGATATTCAGGGCGAACAGCGTCAGTCGTATTTTGCAGTGGCAGCCGAGAGTGGCACTGGCCCCTTCGGGCAACTCCAAGTTGGCGCACCAACAGAGTTTACACTCTCTCTTCCGTCAAAGGACATTTCAAACTACCAGATTGAACTTCTCTGGGGTCAAGATGCAGCCCCATTTCAGAAACAGGCTCGCGGTGGTTCCAATGAGGGAAAGGAGTTCCTGGCATTGAGAAACCTCGAGGTGTATCGAATGCCGAGCGATACTTGTGCGTCGCCGAACGAGTGTACCGTCAAATTCACTGTTACCGGGGAGTTTTTTAATGCCGGTTCTGCCGTAGTCTCAAAAGTGGTACTTAAGGCAGGATTCGCTAGGGTCGATGAGCTTGATTTACGTGGCCAAAAGCTCGAAAATGAGCGGCGAATCGAGGTAAGAAACATGCACCTTGGGCCCGCCAGCACTCGACCTTTTCGGTTGGTGCTGGACAAATTGATTCCACTATCCGACCAGATAGCTCCTCGCCCGGTTGTGCAGATACTTTCGTTTGAGTCTGAGTAGCGCGCCGCGTTCCTTAGTGCACTCAGATTTCCTTTCCGTGTAGGACTCCATGTCATCGAACAGTGAGCGTGAACATCGTAAGGGAGTCTACATTCGCACGTTCGGCTGCCAGATGAATGAGTACGATTCGCAGAAGCTCCTAAAGCTGCTGGAGAATGACTACGACGCCGTAGACGCCCCAGAAAAAGCAGATCTCATACTCATTAACACCTGTAGTGTGCGCGACAAGCCTGAGCAAAAGCTGTATAGCATGCTCGGTCGAATGCAGGATCTGAAAGATGTTCGACCAGGTATGATGGTCGGTGTTTGTGGATGCGTAGCCCAACAGGAAGGTGAGAAGATTCTCAATCGCAGCAAGTCAGTGGATTTCGTCTTTGGCACGCACAATTTGTCGTTAGTTCCCTCCTTAATTCAACTCCGCAAGAATGGTGCACCACCTCAGGCTGCCGTCGATTACCGTGAGGAGTGGGAGGAACTTCCACTCGGTTTCGCAGAGCGAGATGGTAGCGGAAGGGCTGGAGTTACTGCCTTTATATCTATTAGTAGAGGGTGCAATAAAAACTGCACCTACTGCATCGTCCCAACAACACGGGGCCCAGAGGTGTCGCGAGCACTTGATGAAATTTTGCGAGAGGCGCGGATCGCTGTTCATAGGGGTAGTCGAGAGCTGTTGCTTTTGGGTCAAACGGTCAATTCGTACGGGATGGACTTAAAGCCGCGACTCACGTTCGTTAAACTTCTCCAAGAGCTCGCCAAAATTGAAGGGGTAGATCGCATCCGATTCCTCAGCCCACATCCTCAGGAAGTGAGGCGCGATTTCATTGAATTCGTTGCGACTAATCCCAAAATGTGTCGCCACATCCATATGCCGCTTCAGTCAGGGAGCGACAGGATTTTAAAGGCGATGAATCGAAATTATCGCCGGGCGAAATACCTAAACATAATCGAAGCCCTTAAGGGGAGGGTGCCAGATATCGCAGTCAGTACAGATATTATCGTTGGCTTTCCCGGTGAGACCGAGGAAGATTTTCATGATACTCTCGACATGATGGATCGAGTGCAATTCGATAACAGCTACTCGTATGCATTTTCGCCAAGACCGGGGACTGCAGCGGCTGAGCTGCCAGACGACGTGAGTCGCGATGAGAAGCTCGATCGGCTACAGAGGATAACCGCAAAGCAAGAGTCGATCATTGCGAAGCGGATGGAGGCTTGGATAGGGAGAACCGTAGAGGTGCTACTTGAAGGCCAAAATCCGGCCGACGAGCGATGCCTGCAGGGCAGGACATCCCAGAATTTTATGCTGAACCTCTCAATGCCGAGCCCCCAGCTAAAGCCTGGTATTCTCCTCCCCGTTCAAGTTACTGGTCAAACACGCTACACTTTGATCGGAGAGCCAATTTAGCCCGGACTGCGAAGGATTTCTGGAATGGACGTATCGAAACACCGCATGGTACCATCTACAGTTGTGACTCTGCCGTCGCCGTCTTCGTAATAATCAAGGCAGGAGCGAGTCTCATCAAGGGGTTACTATTAAAAAAATGGCAAATGAAACTGCGGTTGAAATGTTCGTCGGAGGGCTTGTGATGGATCCGGCAACCCAGGCCCCCATAGTGGTACTGAAAGATGAGTCTGGGCAAGTAACGCTCCCAATTTGGATCGGAATGGCCGAGGCTACCTCTATCGCGAGTGCCATCAAGCAGGTGACCATGGCGCGCCCCTTGACCCATGACCTGATGTACGATCTTTTGCTTGATTTAGGGGTTACGGTGCAGCGAGTTGTGATTACAGAGTTGAAGGACTCCACCTACTTCGCCGAACTTATCTTGGGTCAAGGGGAAAAAGCCCTAATCCTTGATTCCCGACCGAGCGATGCAATAGCCCTCGCCTTGCGGGCCTCTGCCCCTATTTACGTGGCTCAACAGGTATTAGAGCAAGCGAAGGTAGCCTTTACCTCACCAACAGCGGCGCCAGTCCCCGTTGAGCCTCAGGCAACCGAATCTCCCGCGACCGAAGAAGAGAAGTCGGTAGAGGATGACCAATCAAAAGATTTCCGCTCCATAGATAAAGAGAAGTGGGAAGAGATTCTTGGGCAACTCGATCCGGATGACTTTAAGTACAAGATGTAGCTCCTCGTTGACCGGCGCTGCTAACTCCACGTATACAACAGGTGCTGATACAGTTAACCTGAATTCCGTACGGCTTCAGGATGCAACACCCGGAAGGTGTTGCCAAATCAGAGCGTTAGCGCTGATTTGTAGGGGGTCTTTGGTTCGACACTGTGTCGTGGCAAATCAAAGACCCCCAGGTTAAGCGAGTCTCGAGATGGGGGCAGCTACGGTCAGTCCCTAGTGTATTGCGACAGGAGTCAGGGTGAGCAGTTTACCGGTACAAGATGGCAGCAGTAAGGGGTCTGGCCCCTCAAGAAATATCTTCGAAGATCCGGCTATAGCAGCGGCAGGAAGGGATGACCCCTTTGTTCAATTCGTCTCTGCACAGTGGAAGCGGATTCTTGCAATCTTATGCGCCATCGGTATCAGCATGGTGGCCTACAACACCTTTAATACCACCCGTGAGCTGAAGAAAGCGGCAGCAACGGAGCTATTCGGTCAAGTTCGAGAGCAGTATGAAAGCATAGTGATGAAGCAAGCTGAGCTATCAAACCAGCAGTCCGACCTCGCAACAAAATCTGATGCGGACAAGAAAGACTCCGAGGGAAAGATTGCGGAATTAGTAAAAGAGATCGATCTACTCCACCAGAAGACTAAACTCATGATCGTGTCGTTAGATTCTCCGGCGCCATTTGATTTACTTGGAAGGCTTTACGGTGGGTTGTTGGCAGCTCGTTTTGGAGAGTACGAAACAACAAAAGCAGCCCTCATCGCTAATCAATGGGAGATTGTGGGTAGAGCTGGATCGTCAGAACGTTTCGCTGCGGAGATGGCAACGTTGGGGCTTGGAAAAGCATTAACAGATTCCGAGCCGTTTCTCGCGGCAGGTAAAGCAGCTTTGTTTGGGCTTGCCGAACGAGGGGAGTTTGCCGCTGTGCCCGCAGCTGTTTCCCTCTCATCGATGGCTGTCTCGGCAGAGGAGAAAACAAAGGTCAGAGAGCTTTTGACGACACTGCGTGGACGCTTTCCTAGCCAAGAGAAGTTCATCTCAGAGGCCGGCGAGTATGTAAGGCCTTAGGACTTGTGAGTTAATAAGTATAGACATTTATGCATCCCATCTTTGGCTCATCTTTGAACGTTCGTCATCCGAAAAATCCTCGCC
>JAYVGZ010000153.1:0-5179 GCA_043771805.1 Pseudomonadota bacterium | reverse complement strand
AGCGGCACCGCCGCAAAACCGACAAAGAGCAGCACCGCCACGGCTTTTGCAGCGAATCTAATTCCGCAGTTCCACTTCGGTGTATCAACACCGAGAGTTTGAAACATGCTCCATGTACCGTGGTAGAGATGCAGGCCTAGAAGCGCCATAGCAACCACGTAGAAACCTGCCACAATCTTGTTCTGAAAACCGAGCCATACATTAGAGTACACCGCGCCCTCAACGAAGCCGTTAAAATGCAGTTGACCTGTGGTGAAGTGCAGTATGTGGAAGGTAATAAACACAACGAGAAAAAGACCGCCGTACAGCATCGTCCTCGAAGCCGCATTTGCTGAGGCGAAGGCGACCTTCTCGTACCCAACGGGTTTTGCGCGTCGGTTCAGTTTTGCGAGTTGAATACCGCTCACCGCGTGGAGCACAACGCAGAAAAGGAGCACAACGCGAACAATCCATAAAACCCCTGAAGGGCCGACCATCTCAGCCCCGATGCTTCGCAGGAAATGACCATAGTCGTCTATCTTGTAGTTACCCGTGCTGTGATCGATACCAAGGAACAGCTTGAGGTTTCCACTCATGTGACCAAGCGCAAAACCTACGAGCACAAGCCCGGTGAGTGCCATAGCAATTTTTTTTCCGACTGTAGAACCGTAGAAATCTTTAATGAAACTCATGGTTGCCTTTAATTACTGTAATAACATCAACGCTGTAGCGAGGCTCGAGCCTACCCGGTGGAGTGTTTCGTGGCGGGAAAAGGTCCAACTAAGGTCAGTCTTCGCAAAAGAGTAGTCTCATCCAGTTGGGTCCACGAAGCAATAGTGAAACGAATCAAGACATTACGGTCAATTTGTAGGGTGTTATAGGCCAGAAGATCGGATATTACGAAAAATCCTCCTTGTTTCTCTGAAGTAGTACGGCTCTCGGGGCCGATAGATCCAGTGGACGTGGGGAAGTTCGTACAGCTTCCCCAATGCGTGACTACCTCGGGTAGTTACCACAGGTTGCCTACTCACAAGGTTTTCTTACATGAGCGCAGAAACACCCCCCCAAGAGCGAGCACACTCTGCCACATCGGCACCATCGATTCCCGTTGTAGCATCCAGCGCGCTCGGTGAAGTGGTGGAGGTCGCCAACAACCAAGCCGTCATCCGAATGGGAAGTAGTTCCGGACGCTCGTCTGCCAACGTTAAGGTTGGAGAGCTCCTTATTCTGGAAGCGAGTACTCACGCAGTCATCGGGGAGGTATCCGGCCTTACGGTTGGGGACACTTCTGCAGGATCTGATACCCGCGCTACCGTTTCGCTCCTTGCGACGCTCCACCCAACGTCGGGAAAATTGACTCCTGGTGTTATTGAGCCGCCGACTTTGGGCGGACGAGCTTACAGACCGCACACCGAAGTCATTCGAGCTGTTATTGAGGATCGTCAAAGTATATCTGAAGACGCACGTGGAGAGCTTAAGCTGCTCCTTGCAAAGCCTCTTCAGAATCCGGAAATTACCCTCTCTTTTTCTCCAGAAAAAATATTAGGTCGACACTGTGCTGTCCTAGGGACGTCAGGAGCGGGAAAAAGCTGGTCCGTTGCCCGTCTGATTGAACAGATTGGAACACACCAATCGAAAGTCATCTTGATCGATCCCACCGGCGAGTATGAATCTCTTTCGGGGAAGGTGTTTCACGTTCACCTCGGTATCGCAACACGTCCGAACATAAAGTCACTCGAGGCGGCACTTCCGTATCGCGATTTGACGGAGGCAGACCTGGTTGCGATCTTCAAACCGACCAACGGTAGTCAGGTCCTAAAGCTGCGCACCGCAATGCGCACACTTAAACTCCTTCAAATGGAGCCCAAGCTGGCTGCTCAGGGAACGATGATAAAAGCCCATAAGCCGAAGCTGCTCTTTGAAGAGACGCTCCTCGCTTACAAAGCGGAGCTTGATATGCCGAAGAACGCATTTGATATCTCGAAGCTACCATTCCAGATCGAGTTCGAGTGTGTTGAACCGATCCGTAGTCAGGCTGAAACAACGTGCTGGGGCGGCATAAACAGCCATGACCAATCGGCATGCGTTCCGTTAGTAAACCGCATTTACGATATGCTCGGGATGGATGAATTAAAGTGCATCTTTAAGCCAGCGAAGCAGCCTAGTATTTTTGACGTCATCACTCGTTTTCTGAAAGATCCCGAGATCTCAATCTTAAGGATCTCTTTTGAATTTCTTCCAACATCTCACCGCGTACGCGAGATCGTCGCTAACAGCCTCGCTCGAAATCTCCTTCAGATGGGAAGAATCGGGAACTTTCGCCAGCAGCCACTCGTCGTGTTCCTAGACGAAGCACATCAATCACTCAGTAACACTCTCTCCGACATGTCACATGAGTTTCCGCTTGAAGCGTTCAACATCATCGCTAAGGAGGGGAGAAAATACGGGCTCACCCTGTGTTTAGCTACGCAGCGACCCCGAGATATCCCAGATGACGTTCTGAGTCAGGTCGGTACATTTATTGTTCATCGCCTTGTCAATGACGCCGATCGATCCACGATTGAACGGGCGAGCGGGACGTGTAGTCAGCTTCTGCTAGAGAATCTTCCCTCACTTGGGCCTGGTGAGGCGTTCTTTATGGGGATCGATTTTCCGACTCCACTGAGAGTAAGGATGATTAAACCAGAGAACCCCCCGAAATCAGCGGGTCCGGATTATCAGCAGTATTGGAGTACACGGGCAGTTCAGTAGCGAGAATTAAGCGGGGAAGGACACCAAAGAGAACTCTTCCCGACAGTGCTGAGAACTGTGTATAACTCTCCCTCGTGAATCCATCCCTGTATCAAATAAACACCCGCGCCCTGCTCTCTGAGTTGGGAGAGAATAAAACGCTCCGTGATATAGCCGACTCATACCTAGACGACTTAGCCGTGAAGGGCTTCGACTGGGTGTGGCTCCTCGGTGTTTGGCAAACAGGAGTGTTGGGGCCTCAGGTATCTCGCTCTAAGCCAGAGCTTCTTGAGGAGTATCGACACGCTCTCCCCGACCTAACGGAAAATGATATCACAGGCTCACCGTTTGCTGTGTATGACTATGCGGTTAACCGCGACTTCGGTGGCAATGAAGCTCTACTCCAGCTTCGAGAGCGGCTCCACACCAGGAAGATGAAGCTGCTTCTTGATTTTGTCCCTAATCACATGGCACCAGATCATCCGTGGGTGTCTTCGTACCCTGAGAGGTTTATTTCCGGCAACGAAGATCGATTGCTCACTGAACCGTGGAACTGGTTTCGCGCGGCCTCTGGCCACATCTTCGCAATGGGACGAGACCCGTATTTTGCCGGATGGATGGACACGATTCAGTTGAACTACGCACGACCTGACCTCCAAGAGGCGATGGAAGCGGAACTCTTACGCGTTAGTGCGCTGTGCGACGGAGTACGGTGTGACATGGCGATGCTCCTTCTGCCGGATGTCTTTCGCAGTACGTGGAGAAGTTCCCTCGGTAACGTAGACGAGGATATCCCCTGCTTCTGGTCTCAGGCGAGCCCGGCAGTCCGCAAGCAACACCCAGATTTCCTTTTTATGGCTGAGGTTTACTGGGGATTAGAGAGCGAACTTATCCGCCGCGGATTTGACTACACATACGACAAAACGCTCTACGATAGACTTGTCGGTCGAGACCCTGGTGGCATTCGTGCCCATCTTTCTGCGCCTCTTGATTACCAGTCGCACTGCGTTCGGTTCCTCGAGAACCATGATGAGCCGCGAGTCGCTCACGTCTTACCGGTAGACGTTCACCGCGCCGCCGCTGTCATTACCTACCTCGCTCCGGGGCTCCGCTTCTTTCATCAAGGGCAATTTGAGGGAAAGCAGACACGCATTTCCGTGCACCTTCGGCGCGGGCCGCGTGAGTCAGTGGACGAGAAGGTTCACGAAATCTATGAAAAGCTGCTCCCGGTTGTCTCGTCAAAGATCGGTGAAGACGGGGCGTGGCAGCTTCTCAACGCCGCCTCGGCTTGGGAGGGGAACCACTCGAACAACGCATTTGTGTGTTTTGCGGTGACGCAGCCGGGGCAAACCTTCTTGTGCGCAGTGAACTACTCGTACGACAAGGCTCAGTGTTACGTTCAGATACCACCTGGGCTTTGTGAGCACGGTTCGATCGTGTTACGCGATCTCTTGTCAGCGGATACCTATGTGCGTGAGGCGAAAAATCTTCTTACCGAGGGCCTTTTCCTTGATGTTGACCCGTGGCGAGCCCATGTTTTTGTGGTGGAACAAGGGGCGTAATGGCCTCTCTTTTTCCACACAACAAAACAAACTCTCTACCCGTTTACAACCACCTCGAAGAGATCGCACGCATCGTGCGCGAGAGGCAGTATTCAGTGCTGCAGTCTCCGCCCGGGAGCGGAAAGACCACTGTCATTCCGCTCTATCTGTTGGATGAGCCCTGGCTTGCCAATAAGAAAATCATCATACTTCAACCCCGTCGACTAGCAACGAAATCGGTTGCTATGAGAATGGCAGAGCTTCTCGGCGAAAAAGTTGGAGAGACTATTGGATATCAGATGAGACTCGAGTCCAAAGTAAGCGATCGGACTCGTATTGAGGTTATCACCGAAGGGCTCCTCACGAAGCGGCTGCTTCAAGATCCGGAGCTTTCGGGGGTGGGCGTAGTTATATTTGACGAATTCCACGAGCGTAGCTGTCACGCCGATACTGCTTTATCGCTGGTTCAAGAAGTCACCGATTCACTGCGAAGCGACCTGCGGGTAGTGATAATGTCTGCGACACTTGCGAGCTCTCTGTCTCAAACGCCGCTCGCAAACTGCGTACAGCACGCCTTCGGAAGCTCGCCCCATCCTGTCGAGCTTGAGTATGCTTTTCAGCCGCCGGCGCGCCCTGTGTGGGAAGGCGCTGCGAGTGTAACGCGATCAGCTCTGGCTCGCTTCGCAGGCGACATCCTTCTGTTCCTTCCAGGAGCACATGAAATCAATAGAACGAGAGAAATCCTCGAAGATTCTAGGGTAGATGCTGAGATCTATTCATTGTACGGGGACCTACCCTACCACATTCAGCAGCAGGCCCTTCTTCCGTCACCTTCGGGCGCCAGAAAAATTGTTTTAGCAACTCCGATCGCTGAAACGAGCCTTACTATTGAAGGTGTCCGAGTGGTTATAGACTCGGGGTACCAGAAA
>JAYVGZ010000152.1:0-12485 GCA_043771805.1 Pseudomonadota bacterium | reverse complement strand
CCCCTTATCCCGCTCCTGTTTCTTGGACGGGTGAGTTGGCCAGATTATCGAAAGCTGTCGGGAACGCTAGCGGTCGTCTTCGTGGTCTTCAACTACGGGCTGCCCGCTTTGCTTGGAATAAGCAGAACCTCTGCCAGCCCTCAGCAGGAGTACCGAACCGCTCTTAGCATCATGACGCACCATAACTTCTACTCGAAGGACCGAAAAAATGATCAGCGGATACTTGAAGAGGCCACGAAATTATCGTGGGAGAAGATCAACTCACTGTATCCTCGGAATTGGTTCGATGCCTGGGATCTCTCGGATATTCAGAAGCGCCAATTTCTGAAAGGGAACGGACACACGGAAGAATACAATCAGAAATTTATCGCACGCCTTGTTTTGACCAATTTACCGATATTTCTGTCATCTCGGACCTGGGAGTTTTTTCACTCTATCGGAATCGATCAATCAAAGTATGACGAAACTACAGACTTCTACCAGAATCCTCTTCAGTTACACGGAACTAATCTTTCACCTCCGGGATCCTACCGCTTCAAGGTAGCTGTTGAGAGTCATGCGCGGAGTACGTGGCTACGCGAGCGCATGGAGAAGCTATCTCAGTGGTCCATGGTCTATGACGGGTTGTTCTCACGGCAAGTTGCAATCTGGAACCTGTTGGTCTACTTCGGACTCTTCGCGATTATTTTAATAGTCGAGAGGGGCTTCTCCTCTATAGGTTTGTTCACCCTTCCCTCGATGCTTTCGGCGGGCGCTGTATTTGCTTCAGGTGCAGGGGAAAGCTGGCGGTATTTTTACTACGTTTACCTGACTGGAATAATGGTCGTCCCGTTATATTGGTGCTTCCTGGTAAATCGTCGGGCCGGCAGGTGACGACTAATGGTCGAGCCGGACCGCACAATTCCAGGTTGTCTCCAGACTACTGAAACGGTCGAAATGAAACTTTCAGCTGTTCCGGCATATCGAACATCGGTGCTGGATTCGGATTCATCAAGCTAATAAGGCTATCACTCTTAATTTTTAAGCGAATACCGATCAACTCGAGTGTTTTGAGCCCGAACCAGGCGCACTGCCAAGGGATCGGGACGAATATTCGCCGCACGCCCCGTTTCAACGCGAGCGCTCTCAAAATACGCCGAAAGTTCATAGGCACCGCGTGACACGCCAAGAGCGGCGCTGAAGGCAGAGGTGCGTTAGCACTCAAAACCTTTTCAATCAAGGCTGCGAGATCGTCTTGATGGGCTAGGTACATCTCTTGCCCCCCACCTATCTCGGGAACAACTGGAAGTTTGGCGATAAGGTTGTCGAGTGTCCCGACCATCCCACCGGGGGTATCTCCCCAAACGAGACCGGGTCTAATACTTGTTCCGCCGCGCTCCAGCGTCACCTTTTCCATCTCAAGCTTCGCTCGTCCATAGAAAGAAGCACATGAATCAAAGGCGCTGATCGATGAGATTAAGACGAGCTTCGATATTCCCTGACTCAGAGCGGCGCTAAAGAGCTTCTCAGTGCCGTTGACATTCGTCATTTGAATTTCATCCCATGTGAGCGGGGAGAAGTCGTACGCACAGTGAATGAGAGCAGTGCAGGTCGCCAAAAGTGGTTCGTTCGGGGTGTCTCCCAAACTGTACCGAAGGGTGTTGGTGTCGGCTTTCTCGCCATCCCGAATCCGACGAAGCTCAATGATTTCGTGTCCGCGTTGAACGAGGAACGCCTTGATTGCGTGTCCAACATATCCGTTACTTCCGGTCATTGCGATCTTCATGAACACCTCGCCATCGGAACAGCACCTGAGAGACTTAAAACATGAGTAGCAATTCGCTGCGCATTTGCCATGGCCGTTAATGTAATAGTCGAGGCAGGAACTGAAGGGTACACTGAAGCATCCACCACATGAACATGCTCAAATCCGTGGGGGCGGCCGAAGAGGTCGCACTCTCCGCGACTAGGATTCTCTCGCATTGGAAAGGACCCTCCAGCATGACGACCTTCACCAGGTAGTCCGATGTTCAACATCGGGCGCACTGGCATAAGGCCGATTGGAAGAAGGGTTTTAGTGAGCTTCCACACTAATTTTTTGATCGTCTCGGCTGCTACTGGATTAGTGACACCGTTTAGGTGAAGCACGTCCCGACCGTCTTCGGAGTTAAGGGTGATTTCGATGGAGGAAGAAACGTCCGAGTGAAGGTACCCTTGAATGACGTGGAGACGGCCAAGGATACTCGACTCAAAAAGAGGAAGGAGAGGCTTCAACGGGCCAAAGGTCTCACCGAGCCCGAGCTTGAAAAGCTCGCTATAGGTGTACAGCTGCATGTGAGCTGAATGTTCACCGATGTCTTTGGATACGCACTCAAGAAATACCTGCGAGAGAGTGTGCAGCTCCTCCGCCTGTACGCCGCGTGTCCCAATTATGCTCAGAAGCGGCAGCATAAAGTACTCGCTCACCTTAAGCTTCACCGGCGTATTGTACATTTCAAGCGACTTCATGAGGATCTTCGCTGTTCCCAGAATTCCTGCAGCCAGGAATACTTTTGAAGCTCCGTAAGAAACTGGGGAACCGTCCAGTCGCGCATAACCTGAGAGAGTCACGCGCCCTCCAGATTCTTCCATCTTCTCTATGACGATGCCTGGCACGTGCTCGAAGTTCGAAAAAGTTTTGAGGTATGCGAGCGTATCGTTGGTTGAATAGATGTGGCCGTAAGGACAGCCGAATAAACACAGGCCACAGTATGAGCAGCCGGTTGTGTTCTCGGTGGAGTTACGGGGATTCCCTTTCACTGCCAGACGCGGAGTGCCGAAAACAAAGCCGTTTTCTCTGATCTTCGTTCGCCGCTTCTGGAGAGCTGCAAGGATACGCTTCCCCTGCCTACTCGGTTCAAGAACAGAGAATTCCTCTTTCGGCGAAGGGAAGAGCTCTTCTAAGTCATCGTGTTGGCCGCTCAACTTCATGAACGAAGTGACTGACGCGTAATGCGGCTCTAACTCGGCGGCTGTTACCGGCCACCCCTTCAGATCCTGCGCGCTAAACGGCAGTGCAGCAGCACCCCAAACGTTACTGAACCCTCCTATAGCGAGGGAAGGAGTGAGGTGCCCGATATAAGAGGACCTGCGTGGGGAGACTGTATCAACGTCCCGAAAGGGAAAGTCTGACCCAAAAACTTTCTTCACTTGAATGCCTTTGGCAGAAGCGGAAACATTTCCCTTCACAAATGCACGCTGCTCTTCACTCCAGGCTTTCTTATCCAGCGATGCCATGGCAGCTACGCGGAACTGCGTTGCCTGCTCAAGGTGCCCGCCGCCGTCGATGAGTTTTACTGTAACCCCAGCCTCGACGAGTTTCACTGCGCAGGCTATGCCAGCGTGACCTGAACCAACTACGATGTGCATAGACTTTCCTTCTGTGAGTATTTCGAGAAGTCTCAGGCAGTAGAGCTTTGACGGCGAGGAAAATCAATCCTCTCTTAAGTTGTGAGATGGAACTAGTACAGATTCTGATCTGAAGAGGTGTCGAGGCGCGCTCGGCGGTCGAAGCCTATCTCTACTACTCGGCATAGCCGCTCTGCGAAGAGAAAGGCAGGTCGTGAGACAGTCGTGGACAGAGAGCCGTCTGCATCAAGCAAATGTTGGAGGTTAGTAACGTATGATTTCGGTTCCATACCAAATTATCCTATAGGCCGTTTTGCCCTTGATTGTCTCTATGCTGCCAGCTTCGTTCGCTTAATAGAGAATGTCACCTCATACCCAAGCGAGCCGAGCACTCGGATCAGAAGATCGGTTGAGACGCTTTGAAGATTGTAATTTAATATTGAGGTAATACGTGTACGCGAAGTTTTTGCCTTTTTAGCTATCTCCGCATGAGTAAGCTTATCTTTTTTGGCGAGCGAAACGAGCGCAGTCGTGAGATCACTCCGCACCTTCCACTCCCGTGCCTCAGCTACCGGTAAGCCTAGGGCCTTTGCCAATTCAGCACCGTTGCGTGCCACAACAATTTTTTGCTTAACCATTTTTTGCTTAACCATTGAGCATCTCCTTTGACCGCTTTCGCCCAAGTTCAATGTCGAGGGGGAACGTTTTCTGGGTCTTCTTAACAAAGACGTGTACAACCAAGATCCCTTCGCTGGACCGAGTAAAATAAAAGGCCCTATAGATTCCATCCGGCCCCTTAACCCGAAGCTCTTCCACCCCTGGGGCGACACTCGTCATGGGTCGAGACAGGTGCATTGAAAGCTTTCGACCCTCTTGGAGTAGGAACAAAGCTTGCCCGAATTCGGATTTGATCTTGTCCGGAAGGAGCTTGATCGCTTCTCTCGCCTTAGGATGAAAGAGGACTATTTTCACTCTCAGAATGTATCAAATATGATACATCTGTCAATCATGTTTTTGGCCTTCACGTATTACTGATCCTAGAGCAAGCAAGGGGAAGGGAGGAGGGGGCCACTCCGGATTCGAAAAATCACAGATCGAGGTCTTGGCGGACCTATTAGAAGCCGCTTTTCGCACTAATCGAGGCGACCCACTACGTGCACGTTCACGACTGGATAACACCACACTTTATCCACATGAACTGCCGACGAGCCTTCACTGTTCGTTACAAATTTCTCTTGAATCCTTCCCTCTGCCTCTAGAGAGAAACCCTCAAGTTGTGAGGTAGATAGAGACCTACCGAGAGCCAGACCGAACGCGTACGTCAAATGAGAGGTCACCGCAAGAATCCTGCCCACCACCGCAGAACCAGCTTCCCGAACCCGTTAAATTGATTAGAAAAAACCCGTATGGTACCCTCCGTCCGGCCAACAGATAACTGCCTCAAAACACATCAATTATCCGATCAAATTTCTATGTGCGGGATAGCGGGACAACTCAACTGGGTAGCTCCGACCTCTCTTGAGGTTGTAGTACGAATGGTTTCGGCTCTCCGGCACCGAGGTCCTGATGCTAACGGAGTCTCCCAGAGTGGCGCAGTTACCTTCGGGCATACGCGTCTAGCTATCGTCGATCTCACGCCCGCTGGCGCACAGCCGATGTTCGACGGCACTCGAGAGCTCGTCGTTACTTTCAACGGTGAAATATACAATCACCAGGAGTTAAGGCGTGAGCTCTCCGTACTAGGGAGCATCTTTCGCTCGCACTCAGACACCGAAGTTATCCTTGAGGCCTACCGTCAGTGGGGAACGGCCTGTGTGTCTCGCTTCAATGGCATGTTTGCCTTTGCTTTGTGGGATGAACGGAATCAAACCCTCTTTGCTGCGCGAGATAGATTGGGGAAGAAGCCGTTTTACTATCACACAACCAATCACTCCCTCTCTTTCGCTTCAGAGCTCCCGGCCTTGATAGAGGACACCTCAATCCCCGACGACATCAACCCACGAGCGATAGTTCAGTTCCTGTCGCTTGGGTACCTCACCTCGGCTGAGTGTATTAATCCCCACGTTCACCGACTTCTGCCTGGTAATTTTCTGGTTTGGAAGCGTGGTAAGCCTCTTGTTATTGAACAGTACTGGGATCTAGCCGCAAAGTTCCTCGACAAGAGTAATTATTCGTCGATAGCGCAGGCCGGTGAAGAACTCGATGAGCTTCTCAACGACGCGGTGAAAATTCGCCTTATGAGTGATGTTCCACTCGGTGCGTTTCTTAGTGGTGGCGTCGACTCTTCTTCTGTTGTTGCCCACATGAGGGCTTTTCAGACGTCAGAAGCGTGCCACACCTTCTCAGTTGGTTTTCCTGAAGAGACGTTCAGCGAACTTGAGAATGCGCGCGAAGTCGCCGGGCAACTTGGTGTAACGCACCATGACGGGATCATCGACGCCTCAATCGAATCATCTCTTAAAGCGATAGGGGCATGTAGCGGCGAGCCATTTGCAGATACCTCGATCATTCCGATGTACTTCCTCTCTGAGTTTACAAGGAAGAGTGTGACCGTCGCTCTCTCAGGAGATGGGGCAGATGAAATCTTCGGGGGATATGAAACGTATGTAGCCGATAAACTCCACAGCTACGCCCGGTTAGTTCCAGCACCTGTCGTCTCATTAGTCGAGAACCTCTATACGAAGTTCACCAAACGAGATTTTGGAAAAGTCAGCCGTGACTACAAAGTTCGGCAGTTTCTGCGTGGCTGTACCTTCCCCTTTGCGAAAGCACATTTTAGCTGGAGAGAGCTGTTCACCGTGCCCGAGCTGCATGCAATGTTGCATAGCGAGTACGCAGATGAAATCGAATCGGCGCATCCACTCCACGAGTTCGAGAGATTCGACAGCCACGTTGCTGGTGCTCATTACCTTGATAGAGCGATGTACGTTGATATAAAGACATGGCTCGTGGATGACATCCTAGTAAAGGTTGATCGTTCAACCATGGCTCATTCACTTGAGGCGCGAGCCCCGTTCCTTGACTACCGCCTTGTTGAGTTTGCAGCCCGGTTGCAACCTGAATTGAAGGTACGGGGGTGGTCGAAGAAGCATATTCTGAAGGTGTCCCAGAAGAATCGGCTGCCTCAAGAAACCTTACACAGGCCAAAGAGAGGATTTAATTCCCCGATTTCGCTCTGGCTGTTCGGTTTCCTTTCAAAGGTGTGTGAAGAGATTCTGCAGGGCAGCCCGCTTCTCGACTACGTGAATAAAGACACGATTCGTCGCACACTTCAGCAGCACTTAGCGAAAGAGCAGGACAATTCATTCAAGCTTTTTGCACTCATTCAACTTCACTATTTTCTCATTTCAAGAAAAAAACAGGTATTCGGCAAAGCCGCGTAGGTCACTCGGGAGTATTTATGATTTCAGTAGTTGTTCCAGCATTAAATGAAGAGAAGGGCATTGGCGTTACCGTGCAACTCGTGAGCAAGACGCTCTCTGAGGCAGGCTACCAGCAGTACGAAATAATCGTCGTTGATGACGGCTCGAGAGACCGTACCGCGGCTCTAGCAATTGCAAGCGGGGCGAAGGTCGTACCTCACCTTCACAACCTTGGGTACGGCAGATCGCTTAAGGACGGAATATTGGCCGCAAAGTTTGATACGATCGCGATTGTTGACGCGGATGGTACGTATCCAATCGAGTTACTGCCGGCGTTTGTGAAAGAGTATGAGCGTGGCTTTGATCTTATCGTTGGTAAGAGGCAGGGCGCGAACTATCACGAGTCGTGGCTCAAGAGGCCGCTTCGAGCGGTGTTGAAGTTTCTTGTGGAGTTTACGACCGGGCAGGCAATTCCGGATATTAACTCGGGAATGCGAATTTTCTCGCGGCGTACGATCATTCCTTACTTTGATCAGATGTGTAACACGTTTAGTTTTACCACTTCGCAAACACTCGCTTACATGTTGACTGGGAAGTTTATCGGATATTTACCGATCGATTATCACACACGGATTGGAGAGAAGAAGGTGAAGCTGTTCCGGGATTCGTTGCGGACGCTTCAGTATATTGTGCAGTCGGTGCTTTATTACAATCCATTTAAGTTATTTCTGTTGATTGCATTGGGGACCGCTGGAGTTGGGGGTGTGTGTCTGCTTGCTGGATTGATGTCGTCCTCTGGGGTGGTTATCGGGCTTGGAGGGGCCGGGGTGTTACTCTCTGTGTTGGTGTTCTCGCTTGGCTTGGTGGCGGATCAGATGAAGCAGATATTGGTGAAGATTCAGTATCGGAATACTGATGGGCATATGGTGCGGGGGAATATGGTGATTAGGGACGAGAGGCGGGTGGGGAACGGGTGAAGGCCCTAGTAAGCGCTGTTGTTAGCACGGTTCTTTCACTCATTCTGGCGGAAGTAGCCCTGCGTTTTATGCGCCCTGATGCCGTCATTCATACGGCACCGCATCTCAATCAAATCTTCAGCAAGATGGCCGAACCGCCGACCTGGGGGCAAGCAGATAGCGAGTTGGGTTGGGTGAACCGGGAGGGGAGTGGTTTTGTCTCGAGTGAGCCCGGCCATAATCGCATGGGGTTTTGGGCAGGCTATCGCAGGATTAGCGGACCGACCTCTTTTGATCCTGGGAGAGAAAGAGCGTGGCTTTTTGGTGACTCTTGGTCGCAAGGAGTTGGGGTCGCCGATGAGGATACCTTCGCTTGGAAAATTAACGCGAGAAATCCCACAATTTTCCTGGAGAACTTTGGTACGGCCGGGTACAGCACTTATCAAACTTCGATTTTGTTTGCGAGGGTATTGAAGGAGCAGAAGGTGAGCCCCAAGTTAGTTCTTCTTGGGTTCAATCCATTTATGGCTACGCGTGATGTGGCGTTTTGGAGTGACGACGTCAGTCTTGCTGACCAACACGAAGGCATTCATCGCCGACCGCCATTTGCCATGATAGGCAACGACGGGCGTCTTTTCGCTTCGCCGGCTTGGCTGACAGACCCTTGGACGGGCGAGGGTTCGTCTGCCTTGGTAGCGACAGCCCACTCTGCGGCGATCACACTCTGGCAGAAATGGTTTGAGAAGGAGATTCGAACTACATCACACGGTAATTCAACCGCCGCAGTTGTATCGTTACAGATTATGAAGGGTATGAAGGCCTCGGCTGAATTGGTTGGCGCCCAGTTTGTCGTGGTATTCCTCACTGCAGGCCACGCGCCAGAATGGCAAACCTTCAAAGGTGTGCTTCAGAATGAGGACGTTAACTTCCTCGATTGCAGTCTTCCCCTCGCTGAGTATAGCACTTACCTGAACGGTGGAGAGGAAAGCATGCACCCCGGACCGAAAGGGACCGACTACTTTGCACAATGTATCGATACTTGGCTTGTAGCGCGTCGGTAACCTGCAACGATGCTTCAACTAACTCCCAGAATTTTTTAATCGTCGGACCAGCTCCGCCGCGAATTTATGCAAGCGCCATCTTACTCACAGGAATTCTCTCTCCGCCTGGTTGCGTCTTGACCCCCTTCGGCCCACCCACCAGCGTCATAAACGGACGCTCGATGCAGTAAAAAGTAACAACGCTCAAAGCTACGGATAAAAGAAAAAAACCAGAAACCGCAGCTGCAGCACCATAGCTGCCGACCCATTCCCCAAGGTAGGCCGTCGGAAGAATATGAAGGCAATAAAGCGAGAAACTAATCTTGCCCATGAAACATAAGAACCTCGACACAAAAACCCTCTGCAAAACGTCCGAGAACAACACCCCAAGTAAAATCCCCCCGCACGAGATCATCTGCCCCGAGTGATGCGCCATCCAGTGCCACCACTCAATGGGCATGCCTATAGCGGCTAACAAAGTATCCCTGAAAGGCAAAGGGAGGACGAAAATTTGCCACGCGATACCAAGCACAAAGAGAGCTAAAGCCAAGTGCCTAGTCCATCGCGGAAAATACTGGTGGTACAGGTGAAGGAGTGCAATCGCCGATCCTAAAAGAAAGAAATGTGCGTAATTGACGATGTGTGGAAAGTTTACCGGGAACCCGATGTCGATCCACGCAACGCGAAAGGCCTTAAATGCGCCAAAAACGAGAGCAACGACCAGCGTTGGTCCAAGCGCCGGGTGCAAGCGGACCGCCCAAAGAAACAAAAGCGAGATGAGCGGGATCGCCAAATAGTACTCAAACTCAACCGAAATCGCCCAGAAGATACCCTCTGGGTAAAGTAACAGCGCATGATTAAGTAACGAGAACCCATTCCCGCCGAACATGTGGTGCCGGAACGCGGGGAGGATGAACAGTGATGCAAGCACCGCATAATACATCGGCAAAATTCGTAGCGCGCGGCGTGCTAAGTAGCGAAGTAGATTCTCCCAAGTGGTTGCCGATGCGAATACGATGGTGAGTTGCCTTGTGAGAAGGAAGGAACTTAGCATGAAGAAGAGCCATACGCCTGACTTAGCTATCGAGCCAAGCATAGGTCCGAGAGAGGGGGAAAAAATCGAATAGTGCCCGAAAACGACTACTAGGACAGCTAGTCCCCGCAAGCCATCGAGGTAGGGAAAGCGGCTGCGCTCGTCGTTGGTCGCGGCTAAGGCCCTAACGGAAAGGCTCTCTCGGAGACTGATACTGTTTCCTTGTTGGAGGTGTGTGCCCATCACGAGAGACCTTTTGACGATGATTGCGAAGGGCCACTAGACCCGCACATGTCAGTTTCGCGGGACACGAGCCGTTGAGTGTCCCCATCTATTTGTACTGGCACGAGAATTCACTCGGTGCGGGGCTCGATGTACCTAGTCTCTTTTTCTGGTTCTGCTGTCAAGATAGGCGCACCGAGCGGACGGAGCAGTTTAACGGAGTTTCTCGGATGGTGCATAAACAGGAGCGACTCTCGCTTGATCCGATTAACTAGCAATCCTAAACGCTTCGATAACGGAGGCTATTCCAGAATCCTGCAAAACGTACCCTTAGCTAGCAATTCCCCAAAAACCTTGATACCGTCACCACGCAATTATTAAGTGTCTCCCCCCAAACAAGGTCCAATATGCGTCGCGAAGATTGTCGTTGCTGCAGCAGTAAAAATCTCCTCAAATTCCTCGACCTAGGCCCAATGCCCCTAGCCGGCGGATTCCTTGCAAACAAAGAAGCGATCGCCAAAGAACAAAAATTCCAACTCGACACCAGCGTCTGCCAAGAGTGCGGCCTCGTTCAAATCACAGAGATAGTCGACCCAGAGATAATGTTTCAAGACTACTCATTCTCTTCGAGCACAATTGCACCGCTCGTAAAACATTTCGAAGATTACGCTCAGTGGCTCCAAACTAATGTTCAGCCAAGTTCTGTCTTAGAGTTTGGTTGCAACGACGGTGTGCTTCTTGCCCCGCTTACAAGGCTTGGCATCAAAGCTGTAGGTATTGATCCATCAGGCAATATCACTGAACTCGGTCGTTCGCGCGGTAACGATATTATCACGGGCTATTTCGGTGAGCCGACAGCCGAAGACATCGTTGCTAAGCACGGCACCTTTGATGTCGTAACAGGTAGCAACGTGTTCGCTCACAACAATGAGCCAGGAAAGATTCTTAAGGCAGCAAAAAAAGTTCTTCAGCCGAAGGGGCATCTGTGTCTTGAGGTGATGTATGCTGGTGACCTTATTGAGACGTACCAGTGGGATACTCTCTATCATGAGCACCTTACCTTCTACAGCTTGTCATCGCTCTCGAATCTCCTGAACCGACATGGATTCAAAGTCGTCGATGCTACACGAATTCCAATGCACGGCGGGTCTCTTCGGGTAGTCGCTACTCAGAACCAAGATGCCGAGGTTCGTGCTGGTGCCCTTGCTGTAATGGCGTATGAAGCAAAAGTGAAGATTACTGACCCGGAAGTGTGGAACAGCTTCGGATTGTTCTCACGTAAAAAGATAGATATCGCGACTGAGGTGTACGGGGCGCTTTCGAAGTCGAAGCGTATCTGGGCGTACGGTGCCGCCGGAAAAGCTACTATGTGGGTGAATGCCTGCAAGATGAACTACCTTGAAGCAGTAGTCGACGCTTCGCCGCTACGGGCTGGGAAGCTAATGGCGGGAACACACACGCCGATAGTGTTTCCGGAAGAGATGAAGAAAAGCCCGCCGGATCACATTTTTGTAACAGCATGGAACTACGCTGATCATATCAAAGCGAAGGAAGGGTGGTTCAACGGGATTTGGTCTGTACCACTGCCTGACCTGCGATTCTTCTAAGCGAGCCTATGAGAAGACGAATAGTCGTCGTTGGCGCGATGGGGATGCTTGGTAGGGAAGTTGCTTCTCGGTTCTCACGCGCGTCTCTGTTGAGTGTTGTTGGAACCTACAACTCGAAGCCGCCGACAGCCGATATCCTGGGAACGGCGGATGTTGAGTTCCGATCCTTTGATGTGACCTCAAGAGAGGATGACATTGGACACCTTATCCACGGCGCGTACCTTGTGGTGAACTGTGCAGTGGTTTTGGGAGGGGCACTGCATAATGCCTTGCCCGCGGCCATTCAGAACGCATTCTCAGTAAACGCGGCGTTTCCAAAAAAACTCGCTCGCGAAGCGGAACGTGAAGGTGTAAGGGTTGTGCATATCTCATCGGACGCCGTATTTTCGGGTACGTTGAGTGGCCCGCGAGCAGAAGGGGATGTAGTAGACCCAGCCGATCTGTATGGCATGAGCAAATATCTGGGTGAGATTGCATCGGAGCATGTTCTGAATATTCGGACCTCGATTGTCGGAAGAGATCGGACGTACCACCGGGGGCTTCTCGAATGGTATCTGAAGCAGAAGGAAGGGGCAGTTATTCAGGGATACTCGAATCACTTGTGGCAAGGAGTTACCAACCGACAGCTCGCTTCGTTAATTTTCAACCTCGTTGAGGGAGAGACATTCGAGGAGTGCCGTGCAGAGGCAGGAACACACCACTTCTGCCCAAACGAAGCGGTCTCGAAATTTGAGCTGTTATCGAAATTTGAGCGGGTGTTTAAGCGCGGAGTTTCAATCGAGCCGGTTAGCGCTGAGAGTGGGCCAGTAGATAGACGACTACGCACGCAGTTTCGAACCCTGCAATCCTGTTTTGCAAGTGAAGGCGGCTTAGCCGGGGCATTACAAGATCTATTAGAG
>JAYVGZ010000151.1:0-4151 GCA_043771805.1 Pseudomonadota bacterium | reverse complement strand
TAATGAGAGCGACGTAGCGGGAGCCAAAAATTTCGTACTTGCTGCCGTTACAGCGTTGAAGGCAAACGCACCTGTCTCACCTAGCGCGACAGAGCCGTACGGCTGCGGAGTGAAGTACAAAGCAGGGTAAGGCTGAATGGTTGCCGCTGCCCCCTAAAGGGCAGCGGCAACCATTCAGAAACTGCGTTATTTTTACAGCCGGCTGCTAAACCCCTTTTAGCTGAGCCCTCCGCCCTTTCTCACTCATCATTTATCAACGAATAAAAAGAGCCATTTTGAGAGCGCCGCTAAAACGATTATTCTTATAATATTTCAAGCAGTTATCGGCTTTTTCGGATGCATAAAATTCCAAGAAAAAGGCGCTTTTGGAGACCAGGAGCCTCCCCCACCAGAGGCTCGAAGGGTTGCAAAGTACGTGCAAACCCTTGTAATCATGAGCATCAGTTGAACCCATGTCGAAACTTGTCATTGTAGAGTCACCAACCAAAGCCCGAACCATCGAGCGCTTCCTCGCGAAGGGCTACGAGGTTTTAGCTTCGTACGGTCATATACGCGACCTGCCTAGCAGTGCAGCTGAGATACCTGCAGCCGTTAAGAAGCAGAAGTGGGCTCGTCTCGGTATTAACGTCGACGACAAATTCAGCCCCCTCTATGTTATCCCTGCGGAAAAAGAGAAGCGGGTCAGTGAGTTAAGGCGTGCGCTTAAAACGGCTACTGAAGTATATCTCGCAACCGACGAAGACCGAGAGGGAGAATCAATCAGCTGGCATCTTATGGAGGTGCTGGCACCAAAGGTACCCGTCAAACGTTTGGTGTTTCACGAGATCACAAAGAAGGCGATTGAAGAAGCTCTACTGCATGCTCGCGAAATAGATCAGAACTTGGTTCGAGCTCAAGAGACTCGACGCATCATCGACAGGCTATACGGTTACTCCGTAAGTCCACTTCTCTGGAAGAAGATGGTACCCCGTCTTAGTGCTGGTCGAGTACAGAGTGTTGCACTCCGTCTCCTGGTTGAAAGAGAGAGAGAGCGCGCCCGTTTCAGGTGCGCCGAGTACTGGGATCTGAAAGCACTTTTTACTGCAAGCTCGGATCCAACCCTTCCTGTTGAAGCGCAGCTTACACACCTTGGCTCGAAACGAGTGGCTGGTAGCAAAGACTTCGACCCCGCTACCGGTCTGTTTATACAGAAAGAGGATGTAACGCTTGTTAAGGAAGACGATGCCCGTCGCCTTGCCGCCCGATTGGCCCAGGGTAAATCAACTGTTAAGGAAGTAGAGAGCAAGCCGTTTACCCAGCGCCCCTACCCTCCCTTCACAACAAGTACGTTGCAGCAGGAAGGAAATCGCAAGCTCGGGTTCGGTGCAAAGCGCACCATGTCAGTCGCGCAGATTCTTTACGAAAACGGTCTCATCACCTACATGCGTACGGACTCAACGACGCTTTCATCTGAAGCCCTTACGGCATCGCGCGATCTAATCTCAAAAGAGTTCGGTAAAGAATATTTAAGCCCCGAGCCTCGGCTATACAAAACGAAAGTGAAGAATGCGCAAGAGGCGCATGAAGCTATTCGCCCGGCCGGCGCTGAGTTTGCGCACCCGACTACGGTTAGAGAACGTTTGGGGATCGATGCATTCAAATTGTACGAGCTCATCTGGAAGCGGATGCTCGCATGTCAGATGAAAGACGCTGAAGGAATTCGCGTATCGGTATCAATCAAGGCTGACGATGCAACCTTCCGAGCATCAGGGAAGACTATTTCGTTCGCTGGATTCCTTCGAGCATATGTTGAAGGCTCAGACGATCCTGAGGGCGACCTCGCAGAGCAGGAGCGCGTTCTGCCACCGCTAAAATCAGGTGACGAGTTAGCCTCGGGCACATTCCAAGCGCTACAACATGTGACGCAACCCCCGCCTCGGTACACGGAAGGTAGTTTAATCAAGGAGCTTGAGCGACTTGGAATCGGGCGTCCGAGTACGTGGGCTACTATCGTAGATGTCGTACTTTCCAGAGAGTACGCATTTAAGAAAGGCTCAGCGCTTGTTCCGAGCTTCCTCGCTATCGGTGTAACCGGGCTCCTTGAAGGGTACTTTGCTCACCTAGTAGACTACCAGTTTACAGCAAGCCTTGAGGATGATCTCGATGCGATCTCACGCGGCGAGAAGGATAACCTAGAGAAGCTCAATTCTTTTTATTTCGGAGTACCCGGCACTCCTAACGGCCTGAAGGACCTTGTAACTCAAGGAGAAGAAAAGATAGACCCGCGAATAGTGTGCGGGATTCCGCTAGGAAAAGATTCTACAAGTCGCGATGTTGAAGTTCGAATAGGTCGCTTCGGCCCATTCCTCTCAAACGGCGAAACCCGCGCTAGCCTTCCTGATTCTCTTCCATTCGATGAGCTCACCGTTGAGAAAGCCGAGCAACTTCTGAAGGAGTCTGCGAAAGGGCCTGAAGCGTTAGGGCAAGATCCCACCACGAGCGAACCAGTCTACCTAAAGAAGGGGCGGTTCGGCCCGTATGTTCAACGTGGAGAAATGGTTGAGGGCGGCGAGAAGCCGAAGATGGCCTCCCTTCTTCCGGGAATGTTACCCGAGACAGTAAACTTAGAGATCGCTCTGCAGCTTCTATCGTTTCCAAAATCTCTCGGTGAGCACCCTGAAACAGGCGGAGAGATTTTAGTAGCAAATGGTCGATACGGCCCGTATGTGAAATGGGGCACAGAGAGTAGATCGATCCCGACAGAGGAATCTCCGATTTCTATAACTGTGGCCCGAGCAGTAGAGCTTCTTAAACAACCACGCACGAGAGGCCGCGCGTCATCTCAGCCAAAGATTATCCGCGAGATTGGCAAGCACCCATCGATCGACGTTGCTGTTGTGATCAAACAGGGCAAGTACGGCCCGTATGTCACTGACGGAACCATCAACGCCTCACTCACTCAAGGCATGGAGCCAGAAGCTGTCACGATGGATGAAGCTATCAGCCTCCTTGAGGCTCGCGCAGCGAAAGGGCCTAGCAGGGGTCGTAGAAAGACTACGAAGAAGGCAGCACCAAAAGCAGCTAAAAAAGCTCCTAAAACTGAGAAGGCTGAGAAAGCCGAGAAGCCAGTGAAAGAGAAGACTCCTAAGAAGGCCGCGGTTGCTGAGAAGCCTGCGGCCAAGAAATCAGCTACAGGAAAACCTGCTGCGAAGAAGCCCGCGGCAAAGAAGAGCAAATCGAAGGAAGCTGGTGTCGACGCCTAAAAACAGGCGATCGGAGCTACGCTCAGCGGCGATCTCCGTACTCTCTCTACTTTGCTGTTTTACATTTCTTGCCTGTACGCGCTCGCCGAGCATCGCCAATCCCAATCCAAAAGCCGCTTGCGTACCGAGCGCTCACCGAGGCGATCGAAAAGCAGGCCCTGACAATAGCATCGCCACCCTACGCTCAGCAGTAGATCGCTCTTTTCCATTCATCGAAGTCGACGTGAGACTGAGCCCAAGCGGCACACTCTTTCTCTTTCACGATAGACATTTGAAGCAATACAACTACATCGGAAGTGACGCCCTCGTTGGTCGCCCGGTATCTTCATTGAGCGACAAAGAGCGGGCAACCATCGCGCTTCCTAACTTTGAGAGGGTGCCGACTCTTACAGAGGCCCTTTCCGTTATAAAGTATTCGCAGTCAACGGTTCAGCTCGATCTGAAGCCTGATTCAGAGGAAATGGTGCATCGCGTGGTGCGCACCCTGCGTACTGCTCCAGAAACCATCTCCAATGTTGTTATTCAGTGCCAAGAGCTCACTTGCGTCAAAATCCTACGACGAGATTACCCGGAACAAAAAGTGCTTGCACGTATCTTTGATCTTCAACTACTTGCGCAAACCCTAGCGCTTTCTCCAACACTTGTGCAGATCGATGCAGACAAAATCTCAGCTGATATAGTTACACTAGTTCACAGCGCCGGCGCGAAGCTACTTGTTAAGTCACTCGGATCGCCACCCGATACGAGAGAGTCGTGGGGTGCCTTGTGTGACCAGGGGGTAGATATCGTCCTTACGGACCACCCGCGAGATTTCTAAAAAAGAGCTTTTCCTCTCCGAGCCCGGCCACCCACGGGATCACATTTCCCGGGGTGCTTACGTCTATGCGGTGAGCCTCGCTCGCTGAGGAG
>JAYVGZ010000150.1:0-2868 GCA_043771805.1 Pseudomonadota bacterium | reverse complement strand
CCCTTGACATCCAGTGGATTCGGCAGAGATGCCTTAGTGCCTTCGGGAACACTGAGACAGGTGCTGCATGGCTGTCGTCAGCTCGTGTCGTGAGATGTTGGGTTAAGTCCCGTAACGAGCGCAACCCTTGCCCTCAGTTGCCAGCGCGTCATGGCGGGAACTCTGGGGGGACTGCCGGTGATAAGCCGGAGGAAGGTGGGGATGACGTCAAGTCTTCATGGCCCTTACGGGCTGGGCTACACACGTGCTACAATGGCGGTGACAGTGGGCAGCGAGGCAGTAATGCCAAGCTAATCTCAAAAAGCCGTCTCAGTTCGGATTGAGGTCTGCAACTCGACCTCATGAAGTCGGAGTCGCTAGTAATCGCAGATCAGCAACGCTGCGGTGAATACGTTCCCGGGCCTTGTACACACCGCCCGTCAAGTCATGAAAGTCGGTAACACCCGAAGCCAGTGGCCTAACCGCAAGGAAGGAGCTGTCGAAGGTGGGATTGGTAATTAGGACTAAGTCGTAACAAGGTAGCCGTACCGGAAGGTGCGGCTGGATCACCTCCTTTCTAAGGAGCACGTGCATCTCTCCTCTGTATACAGGGAGATCAAAGATGCCAAGCCATTACAGTTCACCACCAGCCCATTCGGGTTGACAGGTTTCTGGTGGCGCTCATGGGTGGAACATTGACATTGTGACCAGGTAAGAGATTCGTCAAGCCAGTACAGCTTGTTGCTTGCAGCAAGCACGGAACGTTTCGGAACTCGAGTCTGGTCTTTTGCACGCTGTTGGGTCCTGAGGGACCGGGCCGAGCTTCCACTTGGATGCTCGGATACCGACCTCTGGACCCACTGGTGACTGCATCTTCGGATGTCAGTCGCCACGGTCTTGGACTTCGATCCCTGGCGAACTACCGGCCCATCATTACTGATGACACGGCAAGCACAGGTAAGACGAAGTACCGCCCGTACTTTGAGAACTACACAGTGGACGCGAGCATCTTAGAGACTGCCCGTCATAATGACTTCCAACTTCGGTTGGACCGAATGTTGATGGGTTGATCTCTTCAATAAAGATCTAGCAATCAGCGTTGTTCATTCAACGCTTTGCTGGTTCTTTGTGTAATTTTGTCATCAAGTTTCTAAGTGCAAACGGTGAATGCCTTGGCTTCTGGAGCCGAAGAAGGACGTATAAATCTGCGATAAGCCTCGGGGAGCTGATAATAGAGCTTTGATCCGAGGATCTCCGAATGGGGAAACCCCGCCAGGCGTAGCAATACGACCTGGTGACTTCCGCCTGAATATATAGGGCGGATAGAGGGAACGTGGGGAAGTGAAACATCTCAGTACCCACAGGAAGAGAAAGCAAAAGCGATTCCGTAAGTAGTGGCGAGCGAAACCGGAAGAGGCCAAACCGATCATGTGTGATAGCCGGCAGGCGTTGCATGGTCGGGGTTGCGGGACTTTTTAGCAGTTACTGCCGTACTGCAACAGTTACAACGCGATATAGACGAATGGGATTGAAAGCCCAGCCATAGAAGGTGCCAGCCCTGTAGTCGAAATGTCGCAATGGCTGAAGAAGTATCCCAAGTATCACGGGGCCCGAGAAATCCCGTGTGAATCTGTCAGGACCACCTGATAAGCCTAAATACTCCCAGAAGACCGATAGCGGACAAGTACCGTGAGGGAAAGGTGAAAAGTACCCCGGGAGGGGAGTGAAATAGTACCTGAAACCGTTTGCATACAAACCGTTGGAGCCTCCTTAGTAGGGGTGACAGCGTGCCTTTTGAAGAATGAGCCTGCGAGTTAGTGCTCAGTGGCGAGGTTAACCCGAGTGGGGTAGCCGTAGCGAAAGCGAGTCTGAATAGGGCGAAATAGTCGCTGGGTCTAGACCCGAAGCGAAGTGATCTATCCATGGCCAGGTTGAAGCGACGGTAAGACGTCGTGGAGGACCGAACCCACTTCAGTTGAAAATGGAGGGGATGAGCTGTGGATAGGGGTGAAAGGCCAATCAAACTTCGTGATAGCTGGTTCTCTCCGAAATGCATTTAGGTGCAGCGTTGCGTGTTTCTTGCCGGAGGTAGAGCTACTGGATAGCAGATGGGCCCCAAAAGGTTACTGACGTTAGCCAAACTCCGAATGCCGGTAAGTGAGAGCGCAGCAGTGAGACGGTGGGGGATAAGCTTCATCGTCGAGAGGGAAACAACCCAGACTACCAACTAAGGTCCCAAAGCGTGTGCTAAGTGGGAAAGGATGTGGAGTTGCATAGACAACCAGGAGGTTGGCTTAGAAGCAGCCACCCTTGAAAGAGTGCGTAATAGCTCACTGGTCAAGTGATTCCGCGCCGACAATGTAACGGGGCTCAAGCACACCACCGAAGTTGTAGATTTCGTATAGTAGCCCGGCCCACTTGTGGGTCCAGGCGTACGGAGTGGTAGGAGAGCGTCGTGTGGCCAGCGAAGCGGCGGTGTAAACCAGCCGTGGAGGCCACACGAGTGAGAATGCAGGCATGAGTAGCGAAAGACGGGTGAGAAACCCGTCCTCCGAAAGAACAAGGGTTCCAGGGCCAGGCTAATCCGCCCTGGGTAAGTCGGGACCTAAGGCGAGGCCGACAGGCGTAGTCGATGGACAACGGGTTGATATTCCCGTACTGACGAAGAACCGCCCAAGATAATCCAGTAATGCTAAATGTCTGAATCCCATAGATGGATCCCTTCGGGGTGAAGCGTTGGGCCTAGCACATGACCCTACGCTGGTGCGTTTAGCGTATTAACAGGTGTGACGCAGGAAGGTAGCTGAGCCGGGCGATGGTTGTCCCGGTCTAAGGATGTAGGGCGAACGATAGGCAAATCCGTCGTTCACATAGCCTGAGACCCGATGG
>JAYVGZ010000149.1:0-2466 GCA_043771805.1 Pseudomonadota bacterium | reverse complement strand
GGGTAATCACGCGGGAGTGCTCGCCACGATACTGCTCGGATGTCTTCTTAACCCGCCGGCGACTATGGTAGTTGCTGTAACGTACGGAATGGTTTTGGTTTGGAAGTGGTGTGCATCGTCTGGTAAGGAGAGGGCGAACTATACGAGAAGGTTCTACTCGTACGCTGCAGCATCGCCTGTTTTGTTACTGATTACCCTTGCCGTAGTTTACCAGCCACCAAGCATCGGTCAGATGGTGTCGTTTGATGTTGCGTCCACTATGCCGGAATTCTCTCGTCCGTATGGGCGCTTCCCTTTTATTCCCTTCAATCCAGCTTCCGAAGAGATACGTGTGTTCGGGTTGCAGGCATTCATGGGGCGCTTCTTCACCCCTGCTCGGATGATCCGAGAATGGATGCCGCACTTAGTAGTTGGCAGTTTAGCGCTCGTTGCAATGGTCGGGCTCTTGAGGAAAAGAAAAGCGATTCCGTCCGAAGTGCTCCTGTTCGGATGTGGGAGTCTAACCGTTTATTTTCTATCCCGTATTCTCGCTTTTCGTCTCTATGTACCGAATCGGCACCTTCAAATTCCCCTTGCAATCTTTTTTATCACGGCGTTCACCATCGGAGCGTGGCGGGCATTCCACCTTACAGCTGGGCTAGTTGCTTCTGGTACGAGCGGGAGCGAAGAGCCGATAACAGGTGGAGTTCGAGATAGCAGCCTTAGGGTCGCTTGGCCCAGCGCACTAGCACTTGCACTCGTGGCGGGGCTCGTTTTCTTGGGGTCAAACCTGAATTTAATGGGCGCAATGAATTTTAATTACTCTCTTGATAAAAAGGGGAAAGTCTTCCAGTGGCTCAAGGCGCACACACCAGAGCAGGCCTTGATAGCCGGGCATCCAACGCATATCGACGCTATGCAGCTGTTCGCCGCCCGACGCGCGTACGTAACGACTGAAACAACCCATCCGTTTTACACACGGTATTACGCAGAAATGAAACGGCGTACAGAGATAGCTTTGCGGGCACATTTTAGCGCCTCGCTCGAAGAGCTCGTTCGGATTGCCGAGCCAGAGGGGATCGACTATTTCGTTTTCAAGCGGACTGATTTTCGTCCTGATGTGCTCCCAAAGCTTACGTTCTTCCCGCCATTCGATGCTCTGATGAAGGAGCTCGTTGGAAGACCTCCTTCAGACTATGCGTATCGACAACTTGCTCAAGAAGTCGATCTTGTGAAATACCCCTTTATGCCATTTAAGGATCGCGAGTCCGTCGTTGTAGACGTTCAAGCACTCAAGGGATTCTTGGCGACACATCAGGAGAACAGGTAGTGAAATTCAAGGGTATTTTTCTTGGCATACTGCTATGCGGTCTCACTGTCGTGTCATCCCTTTTCGTCGCGGGAGCTCTCCACACTCATTACTGGTCAGCAAGGCAGTTTGCCGATCTCCCTGGAGAGGGAATTCGCTCAGATGGCTGGATAGAGGAGTCTGCGACCGTTGAACTTGAGGGCCTTGCTCCTCGTGGAAACTTCCTGGAGCTTGCGTTTAACCCCTGGCGACCTGCGGGAGCATCAACCGCTCAGGTCGGAGTTGCCGTGTGTGGAGGGCCTGAACAGATTGTTTCAATCACAAGTAAAGCACCAATTCGATTCTCATTGCGTAGTGGCTGCTCGCCGACCGTTATTTTACTTCGCGGATTGAATCCTTTTGTTTCCGGGGAGGAGGGATCGGGTCGCAGGCTTTCTGTACAATTAGAGAGTGCGCGGGTTTCGTCTCGGCTCGGTCTTCCGGTAGTAAACTTTTCGAATCTAGCTCCAGTGCTTGGCGCCGTCGGGGTGCTCGTTCTGTTTGCCGTCCTTGCAGTGGGGCGTGGGAGTTCTCTGTCTTTATTGGCTGGTGCCGGTGCACTCGTTGCAGCCTTGATCCTGGTATGCTGCTCTAACGTTCCCGCTCAGCGAATCACTCCTCTCTGGATTTTTATTCTGTCACTGCTTGGCGGTATGTCCGTATGGTCTGCAACGCGCGAGGATTCTGAAAGGCCCCAGCTGGGTGGCTGGTTGTGGATTACAGCCCCCATTGCGCTCGGTGCAGCACTTCGCTTCTATGGAATTTCGTTTGGCCTGCCATCCAATTTTCATCCGGATGAAGTTCCTAAAGTGAACGCGCTAATGCGTATGTATGACCAGCACACGTGGAACCCACAATATTTTTTGCATCCGTCGCTCCTGCTGTACGCCACCTATTTTAGTAACACGGTCGTACAGGCGATTGGGATCGATGGAACGTTCCGCGAAACCGCATTTCTTGCGGGCCGGTTTGTAAGTGCTATTGCAGGAACCCTTTCGATTGGCTTGACCTATATTATCGGACGTAGATTGTTCTCTCAGTCGGTAGGCTTATGGTCGGCACTTCTTTTAGCGGTGTTCCCGCTCCATGTAACGTGTAGCCGTTATTTGAAGGAGGATGCGCTCCTCACATTTATTGTG
>JAYVGZ010000148.1:0-3220 GCA_043771805.1 Pseudomonadota bacterium | reverse complement strand
CTCCTCATCGGGCGTTGCAACACCCTCGTTAAAACGTACTGCGGTAAAAAACCGTGCGGTGGCCGCTGACGCGCACTCCCATAGCGCACCGGGTTTTGGGGCCTCGGGTGTTTTACCGGGTTTTTCAAACTCGCTGACTGCTACGCCGCAAGACGGAGGCTCGAAAGATGCCGGTGCTCTTCCCGTTTCGATGAGCAACACAGGACAGGCTGGATCACAAACGGTTCGCGTATCACGTGATGAGATGAATCTCGCTGAATTTCCGCTTACGGTACTTTCGAAACGTGCGGACCCATCAGTAAAAACGTTAGAGTTTCACGATTACGTGAAGGGTAAGAACGGAGAGCTGATAAATCGCGAATGGATTATTACCGGGGCGGACAAATTCGGTCTTCCAACTTCATCAGATGATGAGGTGTTGCTCGGTCTTTTGAAACTCACTGCTGACGATGGGCTCAGGAACCGAAAGATCTTTTTCACGCGTTACGAGCTATTGAAGATACTGCGATGGACTACAGAAGGACGGAGCTACACCAGGTTACAAAATGCGCTTGACCGACTGAGCGGCGTTCGAATTAAGGCAACAAATGCCTTTTATGACAACGAGAGCAAGCTACACAGTACTCGCAACTTCGGTATTATCGACGCCTATGAGATCAATGATGGGCGAGATACGAGCCCCAGTTTTTTTACTTGGAGTGACGTTTTATTCAAATCCTTCCAAGTTGGTTTCATCAAGAAGCTAGACCTCGATTTTTACCTTGATCTGAAAAGCGCGGTGTCAAAACGTTTGTACAGATACCTCGATAAACATTTCTGGTATCGGTCACGGCTCCAGGTGAATCTCTTCACGTTAGCACACGAGAAAATCGGCGTTTCAAGAAATTATCTTTACGCGAGCTCGCTCCGGCAACAGTTAGAACCGGCTCTCGCCGAATTAGTTGAAAGAGGCATGCTGGCCACGTATGAATTTCTGGGTCGCGGGCAGTCTACAGAAGTGCTTCTCGTCGCGGCACATGGACCACGCCGAACAGCGGTAGCGGAAGCAGGAGGACGACATCGAGAAGTGGCAGTCACGGCGCCGCTGGATCCGGCTGAGAACTCCAGCGCAGAGATGAAATCGGATGAAGAGCGTAACACGGACCCATACGAAGCAGTGGTGAAGCTTCTCTCTCAGCGAGGTCTTGCAGAACGTCAAGTGAGAAGAGTTGTTCAAGATCGCGAAGAGCGAAACCTCAACCGCATACGCGAGATAGTCGGCTACTTCGATCAACTAGTCGCTGCCAAGAGCCACCTTGCGAGTAAAAATCCATGCGGATTTTTGTACCGTGCAATTGAGCATCCTTTTGATTTTGTTCTTCCACACGAAAGAGCTGCGGCGAACAAAGAAGCAAACAAGCCTGGGGCATTACAGAACGAACGCGCCAGTCGGCGAACAGAGCAGTTTGAAGACCTGAGTGGAGATAAACGCCTCGTATCAGAGGCACGCTATCTGACCTACCGAAAACAAACTCTCGATACCTTGAGAGCAACTGCTGCTCCAGGAGAGCTGGACTCCATTGGGGTCGAAGTTGAGACGGCATTGGGAAAGATACGTTCTCATATCTCACCTCAACGGTTCAAAGAGGCGCTCGAGCATGGAGTCGAGCAACGGCTTCTGGATAGGAGAGGATTTCCCGATTATGATAAATGGTTGCGGGATGTCTCTGCTCGACGAGAACAGTAACCATTTTTTCAATTGAAATTTGTTGGTCGCAGCTATGGGGAAGCCTGCCTCACACTGCCGGCGATGTTCACAATTAAAAGAGTCTCTTTCACTGGCGAAAGTTCAGACAGCCGGAAGAAAGAACGCAAAAGTACTTCCCTTACCAGCATCACTTGACACTTCACACGTCGACCCGTGAGCCTTCAGGATAGCTCTCACCGTCGCTAAGCCAAGCCCAAGTCCTCCTGACTTGAACTCGAGATCGCCAGAAGAGTGATTTAAAGAGTCACCCACCTCATAAAATTTTTCGAAAATGAGGGGAATCTCATCTTTTTCAAGCCCAATCCCTGTATCAGAAACTTCCACACGGACGAGACCTGCGGCACGTGTTCCTTTGATTGCGATCCTTCCGCCGTTGGGGGTGAACCGAATAGCATTACCTACAAGGTTCTTCAGGGCTAATATCAAGAGTACAATATCACCCTCGCAATCTCCCACCTGCTCCGGGCATTCAACTACCAAAGTCAATTTCCTTTCGAGAGCCGCAGACTCAAAGTGATGAACCACTTCTCGGATCATATCCTGAACTGAGATACGTGATACCGTGAGCTCCATATTCTCGGACGTAGAGAGTGAGAGGTTCTTTATTTCTCCAATAAGCTTCGTTAAGCGACGGACACCTCGATTAAGAATGGAACACATCTGCTCGACCGTCTTGTCATCGTGAAGTGTCCCTGACCCGAGTAGCTCGGCAGAGGTACCAATCAAATTGAGCGGCGTTCGAAATTCGTGCGCGATCACCGACATCATTTCACTCTTTCGATTATCAAGAATTTTTAGCTGCCGATTCCGCTCCTGAACCTCTTCGAAGAGACGAGCATTGTCGATCGCTAAAGCCATCTGGTGACAAAACTGATCAAGAAATAAAACGTCCTCCTGGGTAAAGTCACCGTTTCGCTTGTTTAATACTTGAACAGCGCCGAGCCTGCGTTCTCCTCGAACAGTGAGCGGCGCACACAGGAGATTTCTTGTTTGAAAGCCGACCTCTTTGTCGATTTGCGAAAAAAAGCGGGGGTCAGTCTGCGCATCATTAACCCGTGTGGACTCTTGGTTTTCGATCACCCAGCCTACGATACCTCGCCCTGATGGCATCTTGGTGCCTTCAAGCTCTCCCTCTTCTGTCCCTTGCAATGCCCAGAAAGTGAGCTGTTCCCCTATCTCGTCCAAAAGAAAAATGGTGGCGGCAGTACCCTCGAGCCTGTCTTTGAGCTCCTCTAAAGCAATTTTCAGGATTCGCTTTGTGTCTAGGGATGAGTTCAGGAGTAACGGAAGTTTCGCTAGGAAGCCGAGACGATCAAAGCTGAGGCCAGATGATTCCGAGTCTGGGGTGATCATCTGTTTGAGAAGCTGCAAATTCTCATCCTTTTTGGCCTGTCGTAGGAGACGCCCCGCATTGGTAAGCCAACGGTGAGAATTCAGTAGCTCGAAGCTTTTACGCCGGAAAACCTCTTGATC
>JAYVGZ010000147.1:0-2045 GCA_043771805.1 Pseudomonadota bacterium | reverse complement strand
GAGCAGCGGCCGGCGAGAACACCGCAACAGGGGCATCAACGCTCGCTGAATCCCTGTCCAAGAGCTTCCACTGAAGCGCCAGTGGGGTCTCTTTGCCAGAGATGCATCGCGCTATGACGAAGTGATGCATTCCTTGCGCCAGAGAGAGATCAACACTCTTTCTTCCATCGGTGAGCACCACTTCGCGATCGACTGCAATCTGTACTGAGTCGCTCGCCGCACCCGTCAATTGATACCTTCCAGAGGTGGGCACCTGAAGCGCTGCCTGAAGTGAAACCCTGTAGGAGTCTCCGCGTCCTGGAAGGTTAGGGATATCGTCAAGCGTCCTTACAAAACCACTCCATACCTTTTGATCACCTACAAATTCAGTTCTTAATGGCCTCTGAAGATCTCTTATCGAGGACTTCGGAATATGTACCGAATGAAAGAGCGTTACCTCACCCCCCTGCGGTCGCTTTGGACTGGAAAACGGCTCTATGCGTGCTTGAGGATACAGCTCAGACAACCTCTTCTTACCCTGCAAATCACTCTCTTCTACAACCACAATTGCCTCTCGCCCGTAGTCTGGAAGCGGCAAATCTCGCGCCGAGATAAAGGGGTGCATATCCTCCCCTCGCCCTTTCGTGATCATCTGAATTGTCGGCCCATTCATCCAGACCTCAGGCACGTACATGTCGGTCTCTCGGCTAGCTTTTACAGCAAGTTCGCCGATACGAGTTTCAGCCGTAGAGAAGGAGGCCCACGCAGCAGGATCACTACGGTGGTCCATAAAGAACAGCTTAAAAGTGGTAACTGAGGCAAACAGCACTGCACCGACTCCGATGAATGACGAGGCGACACGAACGGTTTTCAATCTCCGTGGATCCGTCAAAAGAGCAATCGGCAGCGCTGCAAGTACTGAAATAATCGGGGTGAGTCCAAGCGTTCTCGCGCCCTGTGGGGCCTCAAAGAAAAGCGAAAAAATGCCCGCCGAAATGGTCATCGCAAACCAGCCGCTGAGCAGTAAGAAGGGCCAACGGTACGCTGAAAAAATCATAAGGAAGAAGCCTGCTCCAAAGAGAGCACCCGTGGCGTAGTCCAGCATCGGGGCACCAGGCAAATTATGACGCCCGTTCTTGTCCCCGTGCAGATGGAACATCTCGAAATGCTCCCTAGCGCATTCCAGAAGGGGCCCTAGGATCTCATCAGCCCGAGAGGGTTCCGCCATCACCGCTTTAGCGAGCGCGGTTGGAGAGGTCGATGCAACAGTTGCCATTCGTTCGCTAAAGGTCTCCCAGTGCATCGACGCAAAGAGAGCAACGGGAGCGTAGACGCAGACGGCCGCTGCGAGCGCGATAAGGCCACCCTTTGCGTACGACGGAGTTCCAGTGATCAGTCGGTACAAAAATACAATGAAAAGAAGAACCGGAAGTGCCACGAAGGCGTAGTACGTTTGCATACCAATTCCGAGGAGAATTCCAGCGAGAAGCGAATCAGCGAAGCTGCGCCTTCTTTGTCCGCGGATGAAATAACCGATAACGAGCGGCATCAAGAGAGTCACAAAAATATTTGCAACTGCAAACCGACTGAATGTTACGTGCCACCGACTAACAGCCATGAACGCTGCCGCCCAAAGAGCTACCCGCGCTCCAAAAATCTCACGAGCAAACCACCAGATCGCCCCAACGGCCGCAACGGCCGGGAGTGTTACAGCAAGTCGAATCGCAAAAACATCGGCTCCAAAGGCCCAGATGAAGCCGGCATAGTAGTAAAATAAGAGCGCAGGAAGTTGTGAAAAGTCTGAGACAAACACGGGGCGATACGCCGGATCTCTTAGGATCTCTTGCGCGACCAGGATGTTCTGCGCCTCGTCGAACCACACTCCGTAGGGGTACTCACGCAACAGATAGAACCGAAAGAAAGCGCCCACTGCAACTACCGCGGTCAGCACACAAAGCTCAGGCGTCTTTGGCCTCGGTCTGTCGATCACCCTCCGTGTAAAAAGTGCAATCAACACAACCGGGAACAACGAGCAAACAAATATGCGCCAGGCGATAACGTTGTTG
>JAYVGZ010000146.1:0-12341 GCA_043771805.1 Pseudomonadota bacterium | reverse complement strand
TCTGAACCGGGGATCGGTGTGCCGCTTTACGAGATAAAGCTCTCTCTTGCCAGCATAGAACAGCTTCACTTCAGGATCGTCCTCAGATCCACTGAGCTCTATCGCCTGCGGGGCTCCCTTCGCTTTGAAGAAGCTGTAGAGGTAGGTGCTGTGCTCCATCTCCTTCGCCAGGAAAAGATTTGAACCAACATATGGATTATCGGCGCTGACCGGGATCATTCCCTGATTCATGAGGCTAGAGAAAGTTGAATTTGAAGAGCAGGCCTGGAACCAAACAGAGCTGAAGATACTCGCTGCTGCAACAATAGCGATGCGAGAAGAGGCAGCACTTCGCATGAAGAAAGAGGCTCTGTTAGCAGCGATGCGCAAAGAAGACTTTGATGCTCGATTCATAGAAGGGCCAGTTTAGCACACAGTTCAGATGCCTTGAGAAGGGAGAAAGTCGCAAGAAAAAATACCAGCGGTGAAATGAGTGGTATCCGGGAGGCATGTTGACGGGTTAAACTAGGTTCTACACTGCGGATAAAGTGTTACTCGCTTGAAGCCCGTCTGTGTTCGAATGCCATGAAAATAATCTCACTTGAGCCGTACATCACTGACGTTCTTGTTTACCTTGGTGTAACCGAGAAATTAGTCGGGGTCAGCCACCGGTGTGAGCAGCCGAGCTCTACGTCGGTTGTGACTGTTGTAACTACCCCTGCAGTAGTATCGCAGGTCTCGGGTCTTGACGGTCGAGTAGCGAAGGAACTGTGCACCGACTTTGTCGATGTTGAACAACTGCTTTCCTTAGCGCCTGATCTCGTTCTGACTGAGTCTGAGCAGCTCGCGCAACCAGGTGGAGCTCGCTGGATTCAGGAGTACCTTGAGACGCGACTGGGGAAGAAAGTTCTTATTGCTGCGTTTTCCGCCCGAACAGTCGATGCAATGTACGGGGTGTTTGAGGAGATCGGAAAGCTCGTTGGAAATGTCCAGGGTGGGCGCGATCTCGGTCACCGACTTAAAGCACAGTTGATGGACTGGAGTGATAGCTTCTATCCAAGGATGAAGAATAAACGAGTCACGGTGTTATCAAGCGTTGCTCCGTTACGCCTTGCTGGAAAGTGGATCCCTGATCTTGTAAAATGCGCATCCGCCGCACCGCAACACTACGTGGTTGGTGATGGCGAAAAAGAGACTTCCTGGTCTGAGATCGTTTCGTTTCGTCCAGATGTCATCATAGTTGCGCCTGAAGGGTATTCACTGGACGAGAGTGTGAAGACCCTCAAATACCTAGAGCGAGCCAAAGAGTGGGAGGGGCTCCCTGCCGTCAAGCGCGGAGAGGTTGTTTTTTGTGATGGTTTAGGTTTGTATCGTCCGGGCCCAAAGCTCCTTAGTGGAGCTGCTATCCTAATCTCTGCTATTGCTGGGCTAGAGAGTGGGTATATCACGAAGAGAGACGAGTTTTTTCGGTTGCGGTGGGTTGAGCTGCACCGGCACCGATTCGTATAGCACCGGTGTATGTGACGAGCACACATTCTTAACAATCAGGGCGTTCAAGGGCCGTGGCAGGAGACATTAATGATGACAAGTGAAACTTCGTCGAGCTGGGTAACCGTCGGAGGCTTGGGTGATCCTGAGCTTGCTCAGCAGCTTGCCGTCCGTGTTGAGGCGCGCCGGTCGGCAGGGGAGTTTACACTCGAAAACCAGCGGTACGTTGCGTTGCTCAACCGGGCTCTCATCTCAGGTGTTTGCCGAATATCTCCACGACACAGCGATCTGCTGCGACGTATGTGTACCCTTCAACCGGGCGCAGTACAGCTTCATCAAGTCAGATCTCACAGAAAGTACCTTGGGCCCGTGATAGTGGCCTGCAAGAAGATGTTGTACCGGGTGGTCAAGCCGTTGATCGATCCAATGCTCCAACAGCAGCGCGAATTTAATGCGCTGTCTCTGTATCTTTTGGCGGACATTGCGAATGAGGTGGGGTCTCAACGAGGCCCTGTGGAACAGGTCGTTAGCGGTGATTCGATGGAGTCAGCGAGCACCGCGACGCTCTAGATGTATGTAGCTAGAAGTACCTGAAGGCGCCACTTCAGAGCATGCGTGCTTGCGAAAAGAGAAGGGTAGGTACTTCACTGTCATAACTTTCGTCGGCATGCCAGGTTGCAAACCCAAGGAGATCACTTGCCGCCCCGCAAAACTTGGGCTGAAACGTCATGCTCGTTTTCGAACATCTTTTTCAATAGAACTTCCAACTTCTATTCGAGCGCAATCGAGATCGTAATCCATTTGCAGACCCAGCCAGAATTCAGCTGAATTACCGAAGTAAGCAGATAATCTTAAGGCAGTATCCGCACTGATACCTCTCTTTTCGAGTACAATTTCATTTATTCTGCGGGCCGGTACCCCAAGTGCAAGAGCAAGCCTGTTCTGGCTTAAGCTCATAGGGGTCAGGAACTCCTCCATGAGGATTTCGCCCGCTCCCCGTGTGACCAACTCGCGCGCCGTCTTGATTCTCCGATCCGGGCGACTTTGATTTACCTTTAAACGGAATCTGCGAAGAAGGAGTATGTGCTCCCGTCGCGCCGGCATCCTCTTTCGACCGTTGACGCTTTAATTGCTCCCTGAGATTCCTATTCTCTTCCCGTAGCAGATCAATAACTAGCTTCTGCTGAAAGCACTTCTCACACGAAACGTCTCCGTTTTTCTCAAACCCGACGCGTACACCATGGCGCCAACTCGATCCTTGCGTCTTACTCACCGACTCACGATAAGTCGCTTCAAAGGTCCTAGATACCCCTTATTTCGCACGCACCACAAAAAAGACTCAAAGATAAATCCGTCGAATATTGGTTGATCTCGTCACTCGATTCCCTCGCTAAGGATCCGGATCTGGCCCCGCACTTACTCCTTCCGCCTAAGAATTCATGGTCACTCGAGACTGAGGCACTACAATATAGTTGGGCTGATCGGGTATTTAGTTCGGCACATTTACGCGATCGGGAGCTTCCGCCGGTGAAACGGTACCACACGCCCCACACGAAGTATTTTTGATTGTCAGGTCGAAAAGATGCCTTGTGCATGACTGCCGCCAGAAACTCCTTTCACTTAACTCCCGCTAGTGAAGCGGTGGGCATCAATCGAACTCCTCTTGCGGGGGGGGGGGTGATCTTCTATCGCCACATCATCGCTGTGAACTCTACCGTGTCGATACGTCGCTAAACGCAGATAGAATCTACTGATTATTACATAATCACGCTCATTTTACCCTCTCGATTTCGCGAAGTGCCAGGAAGGATTTGTAAGGTAGTGCTCAGTGTGGATTCAACTGGGAATTGAAGGTTACCGCAAGAAACACCCGGCTGCTGAGTGCTGCCATAAAACTTACGCGGGTTACGTGGTGGAGTCAGGATCGACCGAAGCTTGCTACAAACTCCTCCAGCACCCGCGCCCCCTTTGCGATCGCATCATGAGATGCAAATTCGTCGGGTGAGTGGCTTATTCCATTTCGGCACGGAATGAAAATCATACCAACCGGCACAGCTGCCTCTGAGCTCAGGAGTCGCCGACCAACGACAGCTGCATCGTGCATTGCGCCGCTCGGCATAGCCTGAGAGCTTACCGCCGCAGTGCCACACGCAACCTTAAGGTGGGATATGATCTGGGCATTCATAGCTTTTATCCCGGGGCTCTGGTTAAGTCGCAAAGAGAGTGCCGAAACATCTCTCTTTTTCGCGACCTCTTGAATTACTACCTCAGCGGCTCGGCAATACTCGTTTCGGAGATCTTCGTCTGCACACCGAATATTGAGTGTGAAATAAGAGAAGCCACATACTTTTGCCGGTGAGCTAGCATAGACTCGCGGGTCGGAATCGTTGACGCTCTTTTCAGAATTTACCTGCGCTACGGTGTGGATAATATCTCGACCATCGGCGATGTACCGCTTAAGTAGGTTATCGAGTTCAACCTGCATATAGGCGACCGCGAGGTTCGCGTCCCTTCGAAACCGGTCACCATAGGGAGTTCCCCCAGAGTGGTTGAAACTCCCCTCAATAGAATAGCGCAGTGTCGTCGGTCCCCGGATTGAGGTGACGATACCGATATCGCACTCATTCAACTCTAAAGAGTTTGCCTGCTCGATGTGGAGCTCGACATGAGCAAGGATGGAATCAAGCTCAGGCTGTAGGATTGTTGGTATGCCGTCCGCAATAAAGCTCGGGTCATACCCCTGGTCTTGCATGGCGTCGCGCAGCTTTACACCGCGGAAGGGATTTTCTAACGCACTTTTGTTTGCGATTCCGAAAGCAGCACTACTCCCGAAGCAGCTTGCTCCGTAGCAAGACGACTCTTCGAGTCGCCAGATCCTAAGGCGGAGTCCATGTTGCAGTGTTGTGCCGTTTTCTACATGGGCACGAATAGCCTCGAAGCCAGCTACCACCCCTGCTAATCCGTCAAAGTTGCCGCCGTAGGGGACAGTATCGACGTGCGAACCGAACTCAATGTAGCGACCCGACGGGCTGCTTGTTTCAGCAGTGAAGTTGCCGACACCATCAAATCGAATAGCGAGGCCGAGTTTAGTGCAGTGGTCTTTGAAGTAATCAATAACGGCCTGCTCTTCAGGAGAGTAGCCGGCGCGAAGGTAGCCCTTGGTTCGGGAGGGGCATACGAGACCAATCTCATCGAGGGTCTCATAGTGGGCCGCTATTTTTTGCTCGCTAACTGTGGTGATTGCCGGCACTTTGACTCCGTGACTGAAAAAAGAGAGTAATCAGATAACTAATCACCCCTGGCAGCCGAGGTCAATACAGCTGCGGAATTTGAAGTAGCCGGAAGGGGTAAATTCAGAGTACTTCTACACCCTTTGGGGCCAAGCTTTCTTGAGTAGCCGAATGTCCTGCGCCATCTCAGAGGCCATCGATGTGAGCTGAGTGACAAGCTCTTTAACACCTTCGTTGGGAAGGGACGCAAGTTCGGTCTTCAGCAGCGGGGCGGCGAATCTTTCCAGCCGATTTTCAATTGTTTTGAGAACAAACGTAGCTCTTGCTTGCCGGTCTAGATATTCAGCTGGAATTCTTTTCGCCTGCGGAATTTTAGAAAGGTCCTGGATGAGCGGAACGACGACTTCTGACTCGAGCATAGGAAATAGAATAAACTCCGCGTCCGCGCGGCGCGGATCAGTCTGGCTCAGTTCACTACGGTAACGCTCAATTAAGGGTAACAATTCCGAAACGTATGTGTGTGCTCCCACTAGATTATCTCGCGTAAGTGCGTCGTTTGCAAGAAATAGCCAATGACTTAATACTTGCACAGCATTTGAGGTCTCATGAGCTACCCGATTGAAGAATCCAGCGCGAACCTGGCTGATAGTTTCCAACTCTTGCGTTAGATCGAAGAGTGCAATAGATTCCTTATCGAAGATAGGCACCCTTCGAAGCAAAGCACGACCGTTGACAGGGGCAATGCTCTCGGGCGTTATCGAGGTAACTACTACGAGTCCTGACGCTGGTCCGTATTGTTGAGCGATCGTTTTGTCAAGAGCTTCGAGTGCTTGCTCTGGCTTCTCGTAAAAGTTGAATCCACCGGTGAGGTTTTGCTGCCCCCATGGCTCCACTATAACGATCTTCGGTGGAGACAACTCGGATAGTGGCTTCACGTCATGCGAATCCAACGAAAAATCGCTCGTCCTGCTCAGAAAGTAGGTAAGGATCTCCCTGAATTCCGGGCTTGGATCTTTAAGTACTACAGATGTCATGGTGTCAGCTCTATTTTCAAAAAATATATGACTCGCCCGAGGAGGGTATACCACGAGGCAGCGCTAGGCTAGTTGACCAAGGAGGATCGATTCGAACGTAATCTGTTACAACGGGCGCTGTTTTACCTGTATGAGAGCTTTTTGAACCGCGTTCCGCATCTTCGTGGAAAAGTTACTGCACCGCAGGCTATGGCAGGTGAAGCCGCCTACTACGGTTTAGGCAAAAATAGAGCCCACTTTTGTGTCCGACCAACCTCGCGCACATGTCCCGGTACAGCACGGCCCTCCCGAATCGATCGAGTTGAAGAGATATAAAAATCATAGGTGTTACCGCAACACCCGATCTCTGAAACCTCTGAGACCTGAATTCTAGGTGCCTTCATTCCGCCGTACACGGCACTTGAAAACGGGAGTTGCCCCACGAATCCGACTGTGACATCACGATTCACCGGAAGATTCGACTGGTTTCGGAGTAGTGCGATCACCTCACCGGTAGAGCGACGAGCTGAGACGTGCGCCGAGAACGAGATGATTACGACCGAATACAATACAGCGAGACCGGCAGCAATACGGCACAAGAGATAACCACGTGAGTCGTTTCTGCTCGCACGCACAACCAGTGTCAAGCACGCCAACGCGAGCCACGAGAGTGGAATAATCCACCACGGTGCCTTAAAGAGGTACCCAACAACAGGAAGAATCGCTAAGACGGCGCCAGCAGCAATCAGTGATAAAGTGAGTCGACTGCTGGGAACAGCCGACTCCCAGGTCACTTCATTTTTGCCGATGAACCCACCCAAAAGAAGAGCCATCCCCGGCATGACAGGGGCCAGGTAGTTCGCCGTATACTGAGACGTGAGAAGGAGAAATAGCGGCATCGAGACGCTCCACGTCGCAGCGAAGAGAAGAAATGGGTCGATTTTTTGAATGGCAGATGGATGCAAGGCTTCGCGCAGAGAGCCCTTCCATCGCTTTATACCGACCGCCACCAGCCCAATACTCCACGGCATAAAACAGAGAAACGCGTAAATAATTGAAGCACCAAAAACTTGTGGATGCCCCGAACCGTAACGATCTCCGTAGTTCTCCGACACGACTCGGAGAAGGTTCTCCTTAACAATAAAGTAGTAGAGAAATCCAGGATGCCGCAGCTCGCAGGCGATGTACCACGGTGCTGTAAGGGCGATAAATGCGATCAGGCATACAACGAGTGGAAATCTTTTGCGCAGTACCTCTTTACGGTGAACGAAAGCCCAAGGAATAACAGCAGCGAGGAAGATCGCGATACTCACTGGCCCTTTGGTCAGGAACCCAGCACTCAGAAGAGCTCCCACAAGGGCGGCGGTCAGGCGTGGGCGCTGGTTGAGTTCACTCAGGTAGAATCCGCCGAACAGAAGTATTGCAGTGCTCACAAAAAGCATTAGCGTTGTGTCTAAGAGTGCTACGCCTGCGAGGAAGAAAGTAAGACCGCTTGAGAGAAAGAACAGGGTCGAGAGTACGGCAGTACGTGCCCCCCAGACTCGTTGAGCAAGCCAGAAGAGGGATGCTGCGCAAAGGAACGTAGCGAAAAAACTCGGTAGGCGTGCGCTCATGGCTGAGACGCCGAAAGCCTTGAAGCACCCTACCGTTAACCAAAAGTGCATCGGAGGTTTTCCCAGGTACGGTTCTGGGCCACTTCCCATGTCTATCCATGGAGTAAGGTATTCGCCCCGCTCAATCATAGTCAGGGCTGCCGCTGCGTATCTACCTTCGGTTGAATCAACGAGATCGGGAAAGGGGAGTGTCAGAAGCCGGACCACGAGGAGGAGGAGACAGGTGAGAAGCCCGAATCGAACGACGGGGTCTGATCGCAGAGGGGGAGCTGAGTCGAGCACTACGTAAGGTCCTTTCGTTTTCGAAGAGGCCGCCTATTGAGGCGGCTCGTTAGTGTGAGCCGAGGAGCATATATAGCCTCTCTCGAAATTTCTGACGAGGTGCAGAGACCCTCTATTTATGGGTGACGTAATGTGATTCGCGATTAGGAGCGCGGCGCCACAGTGGTCTTCCCGCCCTGGGGCAAAACAGCTCGGTTTTCAGCCATCTTGCGCAAAGGCCGTGATAGGGAATCATGATCACAAAGGAGAAGGAATCTCGGATGAAGGATACTGATGTGAGTATGTTACCTGCGGATGGAGAAATGTTAGACATTTGTTACAAATCCCACACCAAGTCGTTACGACCAATCCACATATCCTCTTCATGATTAATGCTGAAGGGCAGCTTTTTTGGGGGAAAAATGTACATGAGGTATCTCGGTGTTTCAAATGTGTTATCGGTTTTAACTTTTTTGATGGGTTCGCTGGCGGCGACAGTGGTACAGGCCGAGCCTCCGCCGGAAAGGACACCAAGAGTCATAAATGGAACGAATGCTTCAGCGGGTGCTTTCCCCTGGATGGTAGCGCTCCTTCGCGCAAACGAACCGGATTCGACTGAAGCTCAGTTCTGCGGGGGCACCCTCATAGGACAACAGCACATTCTTACAGCGGCTCACTGTGTGGCAGAGCTTAATCCAAGTGACGTGCAGGTTCTAATCGGTGAGCAGGAACTCCCTTTTGGAAAGGGAGCAAGAAGAGAGATCCGCGGATATAAAATTCACCCACTATGGAACCGTGTGACTCTCGAGAATGATCTAGCAATTATCAAGTTGATGCAGCCGGTTTCAACACAACCAATTGCCATGGCTCACTATTCAGACAAGGCTCTCTACGACGGAGGCGCACTGGGTAGTGTGCTGGGCTGGGGCCAAAAGGACCCGCAATTTCCACTTCTCCCCACAGTATTACAGGAGGCTAAAGTTCCCATCCAAACTGATAAAACCTGCCTCGAAGAGCTTGGGCGGTGGTTTAAGCCAAACTCAATGATGTGTGCCGGGGTAAAATCATCATCAGCACAGGTTGGCGATGGTGTGGACACTTGCTACGGCGATTCTGGAGGTCCGTTGATCCTTAAAGACATTAACGGCGTGACAAAGCAGGTGGGCGTCACAAGTTGGGGGTTTGCGTGTGCCAACGACAAGACTAGGGGCGTGTACGCAGAAGTTGCTGCAAACGAGGGGTTTGTATTCTCCTTTCCAGATGCGCCACCGTTTGCGACTTCGGACCCAACCATTTTAATGGCCGATAAGGCTACTGCGGCAACGGTTGGACAGCCGCTTACCTGCTCACCCGGAACATATGCAGGGGATCCGGTGTTAGGCCTCTCTTACAAATGGTACCGGGTTGCCGATACCGACATTCCCATTAAGGGTGCAACCTTTGCCATGTACGTGCCGATTAACGAGGATGCCAATCGGGTAATAAAGTGCTCGGTGATTGCCTCAAACGGTGGCGGTCAGTCACAAGAGGAGTTCTCAGAGATTGTGTCAATATCTGATGCTCCCGCCGCAGTGGCGACTGCAACACCAACGGACGGGGTCAGCACAGAAATGAATAAAGATAAGACCGGACCAAACGTGAAAATCTCGCAGAAGTTATGCAAGGAACGGATCTGCAAAGTACTAATCGTAGCGGACGATGTTGAGTCGGGCATACTGTCGGTAACTGCTACGCTTCAGCAAACCGCTCAGCGTAGGTGCACGAACAGCAGGGTGTGCTCCAAAACACAAAGTCGTCCCGTACAAGTAACGTCTATTACAAGTGAGGTTTGGACGGCGACTTTCCGCGTTGTACCTCGGGCGAAAGGACGTGTTCTCTTGACGGTTTCTGCCACTGATAAAGAAGGAAATACGAGTAGTGCAGTACTTAAAATGAGGAACTGAAGCACTACTGCGGTGAAACAAACAGCAAGGAACGCGGCAGATACGGTGGTCAGCCACCGTGGGGTTGCGATTCTTGCTGCATGCGGCCTCTGTAGAAGTATCTCCCCTGACGCCAAATCCCTCTTAGAAGAGGGTCCTAAGTATTCAGCGTAGGAGCATTTTCTGGCACGACGATTGCAAGAGTTTTACCCGCCGGCACCACCTCTCCAACCTGCACTAACACCTGAGTAAGCCGTCCTGACACTGGCGAGCGAATCGGATGTTCCATCTTCATCGAGTCAAGAATAACAATCGTGTACCCTGCCACTACCGTTGACCCTTCGACGGCAGCGATAGCAGATACCTTTCCCGGAAGAGGGCTTGTTATGATGATCTCTGAAGCGCTTTCTCCGACCCGAGCGCTTTCGGAGTTCGGAGTTGCGGGGCTGATACACCAACTCCCAGCCGGTCGATGAAGCCAATAGTTGCCCGAGGCGGTGCTCCACTTGAGGTTCTCTGGTAGCGCCCCGTGAAGGGAAAATATGGCGGTCTGTTGGCCTTCGTCGAATTCCTGGCAGGCGAGTGTCAACCTCTCAGAGGTGTTACCCTCTAGGACTGTTACTGAGATCAATCCACGGGACACGGATGTCTCCGTAGAGAGCTTAAATCCATGCGTCTCACAGGACCAGGGATAGGTGAGTTGTGCGCCTAATCCCCACCCTAAAGCATCCCCCCACGACGAGAGTTCTTTCGCCGTATTTTTGAATTGGTACATCCGTAGTGCCGCGCATAAGGCCACAGCCTCAAAGACACGTCGCCTGCGAAATTCGCGCGAGGGAAGAAGTTCTTTTGTACCCTGTATTGAGTGGCTAATCCTTACGAACTCTGGGCTTGCGAGGAGGTGTAGCACCAACTCTTTGTTCGTGCGTACGCCGGTGATCAGGAGTGCATTCAACGCGCGGGTCAGTGCCTCGATGCTATCGCGGCGCGTATCCCCCCATGCCACAACTTTACCTATGAGTGAGTCGTAGTTGTGTGAAATAGAGGATCCTGTGGTGAAGCCGAATTCATATCGGAGTAGCTTCGATTCGGCCGAAGAAGAGCATTCAGCCGGTGGAACATTGATCTGACTCACCGTGCCCGTCGATACAACGAGCTCGTCATCGAAAGCCTCAGCGCAAATGCGAGCCTCGATAGCATGACCCCTCCCAATTGGCGCAGGGATTAGATTCAGACTTTTAAGGGAGACACCCTCTGCTATTCGAATCTGTATTTCAACTAGATCAACTCCGGTAATCATCTCTGTAACTGGGTGCTCTACCTGAAGCCGACTGTTGACCTCAAGGAAGAAGAAGGAATTGTCCGGAGCCAATAGGAACTCAACGGTACCGATATTTGTGTAATGCGCTCCAACGGCAAGTCTCTCAGCTGCAGCATACATGGCGCTTGATACGCTCTCTGGAAGGTTCGGGGCAAAAGCTTCTTCGATTATCTTTTGATGGTTACGTTGCAGCGAGCAATCTCGTGTCCCGAGAGTGGTGACATTTCCAAGCTCATCCGCAATAAGCTGTACCTCGATGTGACGAGCAGGAGAGATACATTTCTCAACGAAGATGCTTCCATTACCAAAAGCTCGCTCTGCCTCCCTTTGAGCACTTGAATATTCGGCGAGGAAATCAGAAGTACTGTGAACGATTCGCATTCCACGACCACCCCCTCCCGAAGCCGCTTTTAGGATAACCGGAAAGCCGACTTCGTCTCCAAAGCTACGGATTGCGGCTAAGAGCTGCTCTCCCGTGAGGGCATCAAGCAAGCGGGTTGGAGAGATCGGCACCTTAGCAGCAGCCGCAATTTTTTTTGCGTTACATTTGTTACCGAGCAACCGCATTGCAGCAGCAGTCGGCCCGATAAACCGAACACCCGCACCGTGTAACAACTCAACGAACTCTGGATTCTCAGATAGGAAACCGTAACCCGGATGGACAGCATCGACCTTTGCTTGGAGCACCGCTTCAAGCACGGCGGTCTTATCGAGATATGCGTTCGGTGCACCGATATCGATCGCCTCATCGGCTTCAGATACGTAGGGCAGATTACGATCGGGTTCAGTATAAATAGCCACGGTTTTTATGCCGAGCTTCTTACACGTACGAATGATGCGCCTTGCGATTTCACCGCGATTTGCGATCAGTACAGAGCGAATGGGTGCGAATTGAGGGGGAGCTAGGGTGGTCATAGTGATTATAGCGTTTTTGCAAAAGTCCGTAGCGAAATCCCGGACTTCGGAAAAACGCTATCGATTCGCAGAGGCGAATCAAAACAATAATCTATAGTGATTTACGGCAAAAGCCTTACCAGTTTTACTGGCACGGACTTTTGCAAATCACTATAGCTCTACATGCGAAATGTTCCGAATGCTCGAGCAGTAGTAGTGTCCTCAAAAGGAGAGAGTGCGAGTGCTAGAGAGAGGGTGGTGCGAGTCTCCTCAGGCTTTATTACCCCGTCATCCCACAAACGGGCAGTTGCGTACCACGCGCTTGCCTGAGTGTTGTACTGAGCCTGTATCTTATCCTGGTATGCTTTCGCCTCATCCTCTGGCCAATCGCCACCCTTAGTACGAACGCTCTCCTTCTTTACCTGCGTTAAAACACTCGCTGCCTGGTCCGGTCCCATTACACCGATTTTCGAGTGTGGCCACGACCACAGGAAACGGGGTTGGTAGCCGCGGCCACACATGCCGTAATTTCCGGCTCCGAACGAATTGCCGACGATCACTGTGTACTTTGGTACCCGAGCACACGAGACGGCGGTCACCATCTTAGCCCCATCCTTTGC
>JAYVGZ010000145.1:0-2377 GCA_043771805.1 Pseudomonadota bacterium | reverse complement strand
AAAGCCTGCGTTGGGATACTCATACCCACCACCATCACGAACAGTCCTGCGCAGAGAAATACTGCCTGCTTAAGACACGTTGCACTTGCGAATTGGAGGGATACTACTCCAAAAAGAGGAGCCGAGGCTTCGGGATCATAACCGGAGCTGTACAGAACAACTAATCCGCAAAGAGGAATCAGAATGGTCAAGCCAAAGAGGCCCCAGTCAAAATGAGTTAGTATGCTCCGTCCTATCCTTGCCATTCCATTAACCTTGCGGCCCTCTATTGTGTCCTGTCTCGGCTATTGTCGCCTTCAATCCCCTAGAGGAGCTGCCCCGTTCACAACGGCTCCCTCAACTGTGTCGCCGGAAATACCGAAAAATACCGACATGACCTGTTGTACAAGTGGCGCCGCTGTCGCCCCTCCATGTCCTCCATTTTCGACTAACGCTGCGACTACAATTTGCGGATCGTCGGAGGGTGCAAACCCAGCAAACCAGGCGTGATCTTGCTCGTTAGTCCCGGTCTGCGATGTCCCCGTCTTTCCTCCAACAGAGATCCCTGAAACTTCTGGCATAGCCGCGCGGTGTCCTGTCCCGCGTTTATCGGCTACAACCCCAACCATCGCCTTCTTCACCTCTGCAAGAATCGAGGGATCTATATACGAACTCAAATCACGAATTACTTCAGGCTCTAGGTGCTCTTCGAACACCCTTCCATCACTCGCGGTTACACTCCTTAGCACCCGTGGCTTTAGCACCCGACCCCCATTTACTACTGCGGCAAGGGCACGAACGATCTGTATCGGAGATGCACTCACGGCACCCTGGCCAATCGCAACAGGTAATGTTTCTCCGGGATACCAGCGCCTGTCATCAGGATCTCGAAAGAAGGTGCGCTTCCACTCGGTCGAGGGAATAAGACCGACATTCTCCTCGGGAAGATCGATTTCAGTGCGCTCCCCAAAGCCGAACATACGCGCATACTCGTGAATTCTATCGACCCCCAAGCGTTGTCCAACTACGTAGAAATAAACGTCGCAAGACTGAACGATTGATTCGAAAAGATCGGCCGAACCGTGGCCTGAATGTTTGTGACATCGAAAGGCGCGCTTGCCGAACTGCAGGAATCCAGGACAAAACGTGCGCTCTGCGCTGCTTACAACACCCTCGGTGAGCGCGGCCAGTGCAACGAAGATTTTGAATACAGAGCCGGGAGGATACGCTCCCTGAATAACTCGATTGTTGAGCTTGGTTTCTTTCGGCGAAACAAGGTCAGACCACGCCTCCTTCGAGATCTCAGACGTGAACATATTTGGATCAAAGGTCGGTGCGGAAGCCATCGCTAAGATATCCCCAGTCCGTGGGTCCATAGCCACGATAGCACCCCGCTTACCCTCGAGAGCTCTATCTGCAGCTTCCTGTAACTTGCGGTCGATCGTGAGAGTAACGTTGTGGCCCGCGATCTCAGATTCGAAACGAGCCTCGCCGATCTTGTTTCCCGAGGCATTCACGATAACGGCCTGAGATCCCCGCTCACCGCGTAAATAGCGCTCCCACTTAGACTCAATTCCTGATTGCCCTACAACATCACCCATGCGGTATCCGGCGTAAGAGGTGTGCTTTAGTTGATCACCACTGATCTCACGCGTATACCCAACAAGATGGGCCGCTAGGTCCGCATGTACATACTCTCGCGACGGCACAACATTGATAATGACTCCTGGCAGCCGATGACGTTGGGCCGATACCTTCCCCACCAGATCGCGAGAAATGTCCTTCAGGAGCAGCTTGGGCTCGAATCGTCTCCGTCGATTCTGCTTTGTGAGCCGGTCGTAAAGCTCCTCAGCGTTGGTGCCAGTCAGCTCTGCCAGCTGGGCTACCGTCTCTTTCGGTGTTTTGCTGTCCTCAACCACGAAGTCAACATTGAAGGAGGGTCGATTGCGCGCAAGAACTTCACCCTGGCGATCCATAATGAGGCCGCGGGGGGATGGAATATAGACTGTCCTTAGACGATTATTCTCTGATCGATCTCGAAAATAATCGCCCTTGATGATCTGCAGGTACCAGAGCCGGACAATTAAAATGAAAAGAGCAGCAAAAATTATCGCGACGGCGATCCAAGCCCGAAGGGCGATGTTGATTGTAGCTCGCTCGAAAGTTGCCAAATACCCCCTTACGCCATCGTCGTCACAGCAGCTCGCCCGACTGGATTTGCTACCTTACGACGAAAAATCCGCGATAAAATCCCGAGCGCCAGCGGCGCTAGTAGCCCTGTCACGAAAGCCTGCCCTATCGCCTCAACCGGATATGAAGCACCGTCCGGCTGATATTGGTAGGCGAGACCGAGATAAAGAACATCGGCCACCAGGGCCGCAAAGAACGCGGTGATACA
>JAYVGZ010000144.1:0-7134 GCA_043771805.1 Pseudomonadota bacterium | reverse complement strand
GACCTTCGCGGTAAAGCACTCACCTATCAAGCCACGCTGCACGGTATTTTTACCAAAAAATTGCCCGAGCTTACCGACGAGTTTGTAAAGTCTCTCGGTGAGGGCGTCGATTCGGTCGCTGCACTAAGGGATTCCGTTCGCACACAGCTCACAAAGCAAGCGACTGAAGAGTCGAACAATGATGTGCAGGGAGCCATTCTTGACGTTTTAGTGGCAGAGAATCCCTTCAAGATCCCTCAGATCATGGTTGACGAGGAGATACGGGGGATTGTCTCGCGATATGGATTTGCTGGTGCACGGGATGCGGACCCTGCAACGATTAATGTAGAGATGTTCCGACCTCAGTTCGAGGACTTTGCGCTCAACCGAATACGGTGTGCAATCATCATTGATCGGATAGGCGAGGCGGAAGGTATTAAGGTCGAGGAAGCCGATCGCGAGCAGTTTATTTTGCGTGTAGCCGAGAAAAATGGCTCCTCGATCGAGGAAACCAAGAAAAACTTACTCGATAAATCGCGTCTCGTGTCCTTCCTGCTGGAGGTTCGACGTACTAAGATACTAGAGTTCTTGGTTGCAAATACTGTCGTTTCTTTCAAGGAGCCTGGTGAAGAGGCGCCCGCTACGGCATAGTGAACTGCTCTAATGCCTGGTACGCCCATGGCGGTGGCGGTTGCTAACAAATCTGCCTTCTTCATGCACTACTTAGTTGCCTGGAATGGCTCATTTCGGTACCGTTTGAGGTAGGCTTGCTTCCGCTTAGTGAGGAAGCGTCACTGAGAGCGTAGCCGAGTACAGATGTCACCTATCAACGTGGAAGTGGGGTGGTTCGAGAGTGGCCCCGAAGCCTAGTTGATAGGTGCGACACCGTTCGTTTTTGTTTCCTTAGGATTTCTTCGATGAACTATATTCCTTACGTAATTGAGCAAACAGGGCGCGGCGAGCGGTCGTATGATATCTATTCTCGCTTATTAAAAGAGAGAATTATTTTTCTCGGTAGCGAGGTCAATGATGCTGTGGCTAACGTCATGATTGCACAGCTCCTTTTCTTGGAAAGTGAGGATCCAGAGAAGGATGTATTCATTTATATCAACAGTCCGGGTGGATCAGTCACGGCAGGAATGGCGATATATGACACGATGCAATATATCCGTCCGGACGTGGCTACCGTATGCGTTGGTCAGGCTGCCAGCATGGGTGCTCTGTTGCTGGCCGGCGGAAAGAAAGGTAAGCGTTCGGCGCTTCCTCATTCCCGCATCATGATCCACCAGCCGCTTGGCGGTTTTAGCGGGCAAGCTTCTGATGTTGAGATTCATGCACGAGAGATGCTGCGAATTAAAAAAGAATTGAACGAAATTTTGAGTTTTCATACTGGACAGCCTTTCAAGCAGGTTGAGCAGGATACTGACCGAGATAACTTCATGTCATCGATTCAAGCGAAAGAGTATGGATTGATTGACGACGTATTCGAGCGAAGAGCAGTAGACCTTAAGAAAGACTAGTGGGTTTCAAACGCAGGGGGAGCAGTGACCAAGTCCAGCGATAAAAGCCGTCATACCTTAGTGTGTTCTTTCTGTAATCGTTCTCAGGAGGAGGTTCGAAAGCTTATCGCAGGCCCCTCCGTGTATATCTGCGACGAGTGCATTGACCTTTGTAATGACATCATTGCGGAGGAGGTAGACAGTGATACCGTTGTACAAACCCAATCTAAGGTGCCGAAACCTCGTGACATAAAGACGTTTCTTGACCAGTACGTGGTCGGGCAAGAGTTTGCTAAGAAGGTGCTCTCAGTAGCGGTCCACAACCACTACAAGCGGCTCGAGGCGAAGGGGAACAGTCATTCGAGTGAGGTCGAGCTTTCAAAGTCGAACATTCTTCTTATCGGGCCAACTGGAACTGGGAAGACCCTTCTTGCGCAAACCTTAGCTCGTATTTTGCAGGTGCCATTTACTATTACGGATGCAACAACCCTCACGGAGGCGGGGTATGTTGGCGAAGACGTCGAGAATATCATCCTCAACCTTCTGCAGAACGCTGATTATGAAGTCGACAAGGCGCAGCGAGGGATCGTCTACATCGATGAGATCGATAAGATTTCTCGGAAGTCGGAAAATCCATCAATCACGCGCGATGTCTCCGGCGAAGGCGTTCAACAGGCGCTCCTTAAGATGTTAGAAGGTACAGTAGCGAGCGTTCCACCAAAGGGAGGCAGGAAGCACCCCCAACAGGAATTTTTACAAGTTGATACAAGCAACATCCTCTTCGTTTGTGGTGGAGCATTTGTTGGCCTCGAGGACATTATCCGTCGACGGGTCGGAGAGAAGAAGCTCGGATTCGGTGCTCTCCCGACAAAGTCACCGAAAGATCGACAGAAGAAAGATGAAAAGCGATCACTGCTCAGCCAGGTTCAGCCCGAGGATCTTCTTCGCTTCGGACTAATCCCCGAGTTCATCGGACGGCTGCCGATGATCGCGGTCCTTGATGAGCTTGATGAAACTATTTTAGTGAAAATCTTAGTTGAGCCTAAGAATGCACTCACCAAGCAGTATAAGAAGCTGTTTGATATGGAGAGCGTCCAGCTTCGGTTTACCGAGGGGGCACTTCTTGCGGTAGCTCGCCAAGCGATCGAGCGCAAAGCAGGTGCACGTGGTCTTAGAGCTATTCTCGAGTCCATCATGTTGGACGTGATGTACGATGTGCCTTCTGAGCCTGACATCAAGGAGGTCATCGTGTCTGAAGACACTGTAGTGAAGGGCGACAAGCCTCTCATCGTGTATCAGCACGCTGAATCCGCTTAGATTTCCGATCAAATTTAGTAATTCAGCTGAAATACTCTCCCTGTTCAGAATAGATCGTATTATTGTGATTTTTCGGACTGACTACTAGCATCATAGAAATATGAGAGCTCGTCTTGTTTGGCTCTCTTGCCGCTGACTTTTGTTGTAGTGACACCGGCTTAGAAGTTGTACAAACATGTTCTAACGTGGAATTTGCAGTTTATCTTCCCGCAGAGCAGATAACCGATTTAAGTCTAGCTTCCCTATTGAAATTCGGCGTTTCGGAACTTAGGTCTTTTGAACTCCTTTGAATATCTGAGTACATGATGAAATCACCACTGAACAATCCTATCCCCTTACTTCCTCTGAGAGAGCTTGTTGTTTTCCCCCAACAGGTGGTTCCGCTCTTTGTTGGACGCGAAAAGAGTGTCCGGGCTATTGAGGAGTCCCAACGCGAGAACAAGTACATTTTGCTTGCGGCACAGAAGGACGCGCGAACGAGTAACCCAGGACCTAAGGACATTTACCCTATTGGTACTTTGGGCGAAGTAGTGCAGCTCATTCGTTTGGCCGATGGCCCGATTAAGGTGCTCGTCGAGGGTAAGACTCGCGCCCGGATTAAGAAGTTCGTGCGCGAAGACGACTACATGTTAGTCGAAGTCGAAGAGTTGTCGTCAACAACGGAAATTACCACTGAACTAAAAGCGTTGATGAGGTCCGTCAACGTGACATTCGAGAACTACGTGAAGCTCGGGAAGAAGGTGAATCCCGAGATGATCATGCAGGTCAATGCGATCGAAGATCCATCGCGCCTTGCCGATGCCGTGGTCGTTCAGCTCAATATTAAACTCGAAGACAAACAAGATATTCTCGAAACGATTGAGCCCCAGGAAAGGCTTGAGAAGATACTTGGGCACATGAAGTCTGAGATCGAGATTTTGCAAGTCGAGAAGCGCATTCGAAGTCGCGTCAAGAAACAGATGGAGAAAACTCAAAAGGAGTACTATCTGAACGAGCAGATGCGCGCGATTCAGAAAGAGCTTGGCGAGAAAGATGACTTCCGAAACGAGATTCAAGAGTTAGAAGAGAAATTCAAGGGCAAAGACATGCCGGAAGAGGCTCGGGATAAGACCGAGAAAGAGATCCGTAAGTTAAAGATGATGTCGCCGATGTCAGCTGAGGCTACGGTGGTTCGTAATTATGTGGACTGGATGTTGGCGCTTCCGTGGAATGAAGTGTCCAAGGAAGAGATCGAGATCGATCATGCGCGTGAAGTGCTTGAAGAAGATCATTACGGCCTTGATAAGGTTAAAGAGCGAATTCTTGAGTATCTTGCTGTTCAGAAGCTCGTAGGGAAGATGCGTGGGCCGATCCTGTGTCTTGTTGGACCTCCTGGTGTGGGTAAGACGTCTCTGGGTAAGTCTATCGCTAAGTCTACAGGGCGAAAATTTGTCCGAGTCGCATTGGGCGGAGTGCGCGATGAGGCAGAAATTCGTGGTCATAGACGGACTTACATCGGGGCTTTGCCGGGTAAGATAATTCAGTCCCTGAAAAAGGCTGGCACTAGTAATCCGGTGTTCCTGCTGGACGAGGTCGATAAGATGTCGACAGACTTCAGAGGAGACCCTTCGTCAGCACTTCTCGAGGTTCTAGACCCAGAGCAGAATGATTCGTTTAACGATCATTACCTTGATTGCGATTACGATCTTTCAAAGGTGATGTTCATTACAACTGCTAATTCGTTGCACACGATTCCGCAGCCTCTTATGGACCGAATGGAGATTATTCGGCTCTCCGGTTACACAGAGCTAGAGAAGATAGCTATCTGTAAAAAGTATCTGATGGACAAGCAGGTTCAAGAGAACGGGCTGAAGCCAGAAAATATGAAGGTTGATGATGAGATCTACTCAGAGATTATCAATCGCTACACTCGAGAGGCAGGTGTCCGTAGCCTTGAAAGAGTTATTGCGACACTGTGTCGTAAAGCAGCCATCGAGGTAGTTGAGAAAGGTGCTGAGCACTGCGTTGAGATTAATAAGGCAAACCTTCCGAAGTTTCTTGGTCAGCCTGCGCTGCGGTACGGCGTTTCCGAACAGGTGGATCAGGTTGGGCTTGCAACTGGACTCGCTTGGACAGACAAGGGCGGGGAACTACTTGTTATCGAGACAACCATTCTTCCAGGTCGTGGACGGCTACAGATAACTGGAAAGCTGGGGGATGTGATGCAGGAGTCTGCGAAGGCTGCTCTCAGTTACGTGCGTTCACGCGCAGGTATCTTGGGGCTGCCGCGGTACTTCTACGACAAGATCGACATTCACGTCCATGTGCCTGAAGGCGCAATTCCTAAGGATGGCCCGTCTGCTGGTATTACGATGGCAACATCGATGATCTCCGCGCTAACAGGTATCCCGATAGATAAGCACATTGCCATGACAGGCGAGATTACACTTCGTGGTAACGTGCTTCCGATCGGTGGTTTGAAAGAGAAAGCTCTTGCAGCTCATCGCGGGGGAATTCGGCGGGTAATGTTGCCGAAGGAGAACGAGAATGACATTGAAGAAATTCCATGGACAGTCCGTAACGAACTCGAGCTAATTCCTGTGTCTCATGTTGACGAGGTGCTTTATGAAGCTCTTATGGTTCGTCGTCCGCAGGATCTCCATGATCTCCTAAGCCATAAAGCTGTTCGGGATGAACTTCTGTACGCGGATGAGAAGAAGAAAGACGATGCGGCTGGTAACGGTGCTCGTGACGAGAAGGGCGCGGCTGCGGGGGTTGTTACTCACTAATTCTGCACCGTTTAAACGGCTTACCGAGAGAGGGGGGTATTGGGATTTCTCAATACCCCCCTCTGTTTTTCCTTATTGTGACGGGTAACTTCTTCCTTCTTGTTCCGAGACGAGCTCATCACAGGCTAAGTTTAAGCTCAAAAATTGTTAGAGCATCTTGTCCGGTAGTTCGATACTGTTTTGCCTTGAGAAAGTAGAAGGAGCTTCATGGAACTTAAGTCTTTCATTCGCGATGTGCCTAATTTTCCGGTCGCTGGAGTCACCTTTAAGGATATTTCGCCCCTTCTTGAGGCACCGGAGGCGTTCAATTTCGCGATCGACAAAATGGTTTCAGCGATGAAAGACCACGGCGTCACAAAGGTAGCAGCGATCGATTCACGAGGCTTTGTTTTCGGTGCCCCAGCTGCTAGGGAATTGCGGCTTCCATTGGTGCTGGTTCGAAAGCCTGGGAAGTTGCCGTCTGAAACGGTAGGGGTAAGCTACAACCTCGAATACGGCTCTGGATCGCTCGAGGTACACAGAGACGCGGTAGGGCCCGATTGCCGAGTTGCGATCGTTGATGATGTGTTGGCAACAGGGGGAACTGCAGAGGCCGCAGCGCGATTAGTGAGGCAGCTGGGAGGAAAAGTTGTTCTTTCTCTCTTTTTGCTGGAGCTGGGTTTTCTTGGGGGGCGTGGGAAGCTAGGGGATCAAGGAGAGATTCTTTCTCTTGTAAACTACTGATAGTGCGGCGGGGTTTTGCGCGGGTCGTTCGCAGGTTTTCTTAGCGAGAGGGTCAAGGAGTAGCGGATCGTTGTTTAGGCATCTCTTCCGGTTCAGCGGTGGCATAATTAATGGACTTTTCCAGTTAGAGTTCAAATGCCGCATACGGTATTCACCACTCTATGATGAGCTTCAAGCACAGTAATGCGGCGTGTAAGGGGAACGGGTCCGAGTTGATTTTGACCACGCCTCTTTATGATGCCGATATAGCACAACGGATTAGGGGCGAGATAGACGCTCTACTCTCATCACACATGAAGGAGAAAGTGCCGCTTTTCAATGGGTGGATCGACCAGGTAAAGCTAACTTGGAGGGAGCACGATCAGTGTACGGATTTATACCAGCTGCACGACCTGACGCAGTGTTTCCCGAAAACACTTCTTGATACGACAAGAGCGATTCCGGTGGATTGCTGTCCGGATGTGCCATACGAAGATTTCGGACTTGGGGGTGTGAGGATGTTACGAGGATCCGAATTTGGTGGCCTTGCGTGTGGCGACTTTTATTTTATAAAGGCCTCACGCGCTGCGTGGCAACCTACCCATTTCCATGAGCTGATTCATATAATTCAGTGGAAGATTTTAGGCCCTGAGGCATTCCTCGGTTTCACATTGTTGGGGTTATCCTCTCAGGGGTATTTGGCGAGCCCCTTGGAGATGATGGCCTACTCACTGCAGGATCGGTTTGGGGCAGGGCGGGGGGCGTTTGATGCGGTGGCGGAGGTTTATGGTGCGCTGCGAAAGGTCAGGGTTGCGAAGTTGGTTGGGACTGCGCATTGAACTGAGGCGATCGCTATGCGTTGAGATGTG
>JAYVGZ010000143.1:0-6495 GCA_043771805.1 Pseudomonadota bacterium | reverse complement strand
GTGAGAGTTCGAAAACGTTTTCAAGCGGAGTCGATGATTAACCTGATCATCAGTGCTGTGAGCACCGGCATCTTCCGCACCCAAAGCTACCCCGACGAAGATTCCTCTGAAGGAGAGTCCAAAACCTCTTGAATTTTAACTCTGAGCTCCGACTGCAAACTCTCAAGATCGCTCCCCCACCGAAACGCAGCCGCGGCCTTGTGTCCGCCACCACCAAAGTGTCGGGCTACGACTGAGACATCCCACTGTGGAGAACGAGAGCGCAGACTCACCCGCCAAATGTCTCCGTCCTGCTTGAACAACGCAGAAACACAAACGCCTTGAACGTCGCGCCCACGTTCAGCAAGCGAATCTGCGTCAAGCAGCTCCGCTCCGACGCGAGAGATCATCTCGGCGGTCACAAGAACTTCGGCGAAGCGCCCGTCACTATACAGCTGGATTCGCGAGAGAGCCTCGGACTGAAGACGTAATGCTGGGAGCGTTACAGACCCGAAAAGCTCTTGTACAATCTCGCTAGGCTTCGCGCCCCGAACGTATAAATCGTGCGCAACCAAGAACGTTTTCGGCGATGTGCTGGGGTAACGAAAAGAGCCCGTATCTCCGATAATTCCAGCCATCAATGCAACTGCTACATCCTTCGATATTGCGCCCTCTTGCTGTATACGAAGCTGCATGGCGGAGAGCAGGTCGTACACTATCTCAGAGGTTGAACTTGCACTTTCAACCACAAGGTTAAGAGTACCGAACAACGAGTTCTTATTATGGTGGTCAATATTTATGACGAAAGGAGCACCCTTGACGAACGGGAGGTAAGAATCCCCTACCCGCTCCGCAGCACCACAGTCACAAACGATTACTACGGTACCTTCAGCAACCGATGGCGGAAGTGTTTTGTTCACGGCTAAAACGCCGGGAATAACTGAGTAGCGCGCGATGCTTCCGCTCTCGTTATAGACCGTACACACGATGCCGAGATTGCGAAGACCCGAGGCGAGTCCGCAAGAAGAGCCGAAGGCGTCCGCGTCAGGGTTCATGTGAGAGATAATAATGGCTTCTTTGTACCGGAGGATTGTGTCTGCCACTGTTGAGAGGTCTTGCAAGATTTGCGATGAATCACTCATGCCACACCCGTCTGCCTACAATTTGCAATTGAACACAGCTCGCACTCGCCCGATACTCTACGAGACTGGCTCAGCAGGCTTAATCTTGGCCATGAGACGCTCGACATGCTCAGCCGTATCGAGCGTATCGTCGTAGTAAAAGCGCAGAACAGGCACAAATCGGATGCCAAGCTCCTTGCTCAGGATGTGTCGAAAGTGCCCCTGGGCGCTCTCGAGCGCTCCGCCTACCTCGTCAATCCGCTCCTGTCGATCTGTGTCGCTAGGGAGTGAAACAACCCAGTATACCTTAGCGTTGCGGAGGTCTGGAGACACCATCACCGCCGTGATCGTTACAAGTGAAAAACGGGGGTCGGCCGTATGGATTAGGTGCTGAGCAACTATCTCTTTAATCCGCTCGGCAATTTGATAAACACGACGTTTCCCTGACATACATCCCTTCAGCCTACGCGTCGCTGTTCGTCCTTAAAATTCCTTACCACTACCCGAGAGCTTCTAACGACGAAACTCTCTTCCACAGGCTCGGCTAGTCGAGCGTCGCAGCAACTTCCTTGAACTCATACACTTCCATCGCGTCACCGAGCTTCACGTCGTTGAAGCCGTCGATACCGATACCGCACTCAAAGCCAGCCTGGACTTCCTTCACGTCGTCCTTAAACCGCCGAAGACTGCCGACTTTTCCTTCAAAGATAACTCGGCTATCACGGAGCAGCCGGACCCGCCCCGATCTCTTCACGGTTCCACCAGTAACGTAGCATCCAGCGACGACTCCAATCTTCGGAACAGAGAAGGTATCCCGCACCTCGGCTCTGCCGAGCGAGACTTCCTCTTGGAGCGGCGGAAGAAGACCGACCATCGCAGTTTTGATATCATCCAGAAGCTCATAAATAATTCGGTAGAAACGGATCTCGATACCGGCCTGCTCGGCATCCGCGATCGCTCTCGGTTCAGCGCGAACTCCGAAGCCAACCACAACGGCCTTCGAAGCGATTGCTAACTGAATATCGCTCTCGTTTACGCCACCAACCGACGAATGGAGCACCCGAACCTTGACCTTTTCGCCTGAGAGTTTCTCAAGCGACTGCTTAACTGCTTCCTCAGACCCCTGAACGTCAGCTTTCAAGATAACGTTCAGTTCCCTAGCAGCTTGGTTGTTCGCGCGTTTCGCAAACTCTTCAAGACTGATAGGTCCAGTTGCAAGCGCTCGCTCCTGAATAGCAGCCTTCTTGTCAGCTCGGTTCGTTGCCACTTCACGGGCATCGCCTTCGGTATCAACGACCATAAAATCGTCGCCAGCCTCTGGCATACCACTGAGTCCTGTAATCTCTACCGGAGTGGATGGACCAACTCCCTCAACTTTCGTTCCCAAATGGTCTGACATCGTTCGTACGCGGCCATACTCGGCACCACTCACAAAGATATCACCAACCTTGAGAGTTCCTGCCTGAACCAAGACCGTGCACACCACACCGCGACCACGATCTTGACGGCTCTCAATGATTGCCCCCTTCGCGCGGCGATCCGGATTGGCCGTTAGCTCTTTCATCTCTGCTGTCAAAAGAACACCGTCAAGCAGCTCTGTTATCCCATCACCCTTGAGAGCTGAGATCGGGAAGAACATCGTGTCACCACCCCAGTCCTCAGGCTGAAGCCCGAGCTCGGCAAGCTGTTGCTTGATTCGATCTGGGTTTGCGCCGTGCTTATCCATCTTGTTGACGGCGACGATGATTGGAACCTTCGCTGCCTTAGCATGATTAATCGCCTCTTTCGTTTGAGGCATTACTCCGTCGTCCGCTGCGACAACGAGTACAACGATGTCAGTCACCTGCGCTCCGCGAGCGCGCATCGAGGTAAACGCAGCGTGGCCTGGCGTGTCGATGAAAGTGATATTTCGCCCCTTCGATGCTGGAACGCTATAGGCTCCGATGTGTTGCGTTATGCCGCCTGCTTCTTTCGCAGCGACCGCAGCACTTCTGATCTTGTCGAGAAGCGAGGTCTTCCCGTGGTCCACGTGTCCCATGACCGTAACTACCGGCGGCCGTGGCTTCTGTGAGCCTGGCTCCTCAACAACCAAGTCTTGAAAAATGGTCTCTTCGTTGAACTCAGTATGCTTAATCTCGAAACCGAGGTCGTCTGCAAGAATAGCGGCTGTATCTTTATCAATAAGCTGGTTGATAGTCGCCATAATTCCAAGCGCGAGGAGCTTACCGATAACCTCTCCGGCCTTCAGGCTCATCTGCTTAGCGAGCTCTCCCACTGTGATCGTGTCACCGAGTTCAATCGTTCGCTTAGCTGGCTTCGGCCTATTCGCGTCATTCTGTTCCGCGTACCGTCTCTCTTCGGCATCATCGCGGTGACCACGCGAATTCTTAGACCGACGAACCTCTCGCCCCGCGTAGTCCACCAGATCAACGCTGCTGATCTCTCTCTTTCGACCTTTCTTAAAGCCTTTCTTTTTGCTCTCGCCCTCTTCCTCGATCTCCACTACCGGAGCAACCCCGGGCTCCCTCGGAGCTCCTGGCTTCACTACCCGTTTCGGAAGCTCTGCAGGCTTTACGATGACTTTGCGCTGGGGCAGGTCGATCCTTCCCAAAATCTTCGGCCCTATCGCTGGCTTCTGCTGTACAACCTGAGGTGCAACCACTGCACCCGCAGCGGACTCGGGTTTGACAGGTACTGCTGAAACATCCGGCGGAATTACTACGTCACTCGAGGACTGAAGGTCGAGCTCTTCAGGCTGAGAAACCACAACCGTAGCTTCTGCAGTTTCAGTTTCAACACTGGCGAGTTGGTCAGCACTCTGTACAGCGGCTTCTCCATCCTCGACGGCAACATCCTCTTGATGCTCAGGCTCATGTATCATCTCAGGAGCAAGAGCTCGGGCGGCACCACCCTCGGAAGAGCTGGACATGTCGGTTCTGAAGAGCAACTCGGCCTCTCTCAGTGCAGCGCTTGGAGCCCCGGCGTTCAGGTCGCTTGTCGTAGGCGCAGTCACTGCCGCAGCAGCTTCCACCGCTACTGGAGCTGACTCTGGAGCATCCACATGACGCCTACGCCGAATGACGTCACCCTGTCGTCTCTCAACTACGGCTTCGGTCGTTCCCGTCGAGCGGTCAACGCGCGCAATAACTACCTCAGAGTTGCTGTTCTTCGGCACTCCAATGGCCTGGCGAATAACCGCCCGGCGAATGGCATCAGCCTCGTCGGCGTCAAGGGAGTGAGAATGAGACATCTTCCCCTTGAGACCCAACTCAGTGGCCCTGGCCAACACTATCTTGTTATCAACGCCAAGCTCTTTTGCCAGCTCGTAAATTCTAATCTTTGACATGACACCACTTTCGCACAGCTTTGTTTGTAAACCAGCAGAGTCTACGACTCTTGCGTCTCGTACGCCCGGTTCCAGGCCTTCGTTACTCACACGACCTACACAACATGAACAGCCCTAAATGTTATTCTCTCTCTTCAACGACCGCTTCCCTTTTGAGGACTCTGCCGAGAAACTTCCCCCAGAAAAGCTCACCCAGAGAAGCTAACCCTGAGGAGCTCGCCCTGTAACAGCTCCTCAACTACCTGGCGGACCGAAGAACTCGAAAGTTCCCCCTCCGATACCCTTAGCGCTCGCGCCACACGCGCTATCTGCCCCAACTTCACAACGCAGTCAGGTGAGCAGTGAATGTAAGCGCCTCTCCCAGGCAACTTCTGGGCTCGGTCTACAGTGAGCTCGCCGTTAACTACTACCAACCTAAGGAGCTGTAGCACCGACCATTCACCCTTCCGCACGCCGCCCCCACGTTTGGGGGCTTTTCCACGGCAGATGATGCACATCCGCTCCAGCATACCGTACTACGCTGGCAACGACGGCCGCACTGAACCAGATCGCAGAAACGTATCAACCGTCTCACGAATCTGCTCAACATCACCTTCGTCTATTCCACTAACCTGGCGCAACGCCTCATCATCAGCCTCTGCCAAGCTCTGAATCGATTTGAAGCCCGCAGCTACCAACATCTCTCGTAGGTCTGGCCCAAGTGGCAGACGCTCGATATCGTTCATTGTTGGCTCTGAAGACGAGACACCCAGCATCTCCTCGTCATCGCCAAGCTTCTCTGCATACTCTTTCGCATTCTTAAGGATCTCGGAAGCAAGCTCCTGAGTTAGCCCCTCAATCTCAAAGAGCTCCTCAAGTGATGAATCAGCCACCTCACGTACACCACGGAAGCCGTGCTGGAAAAGCAACTCGGCATGAGTGAATTCGACCCCAGGGATTGAGCTTAGCGCTGCTCGTGCTCGTCGAGCTTCCTCTTCTGCTACCGAAACGCTTCTCACGTCTATGCGCCACCCAGAAAGCTTGCTTGCAAGCTTCACGTTTTGCCCACGCCGCCCAATCGCTAGCGAGAGCTGATCGTCTGGAACTATTACTTCCATCGAGTGCTGCTCTTCATCTACAACGACTCGGCTTACCTCTGCTGGAGAGAGTGCTCGTGCTACGAAAGACGGCTCGTCCTGAGTCCATGTGATAATGTCGATACGCTCGCCGCGTAACTCTTGGACAACCGCTTGAACTCGAGAACCTTTAACACCAACACATGCTCCAACAGGGTCAACACTCGAATCATTCGAGTACACCGCTATCTTTGCGCGCTCTCCGGGCTCACGAGCGGAAGCCTTAATCTCAATAACTCGATCAGCGATCTCTGGAACTTCAAGCTCGAACAGCTTTTTGAGTAGGTCTGGATGACTACGGGTCAGAATGATCTGAGGACCACGTGCTGAGCGGTCAACATCTAGAATCATCCCACGGAGTCTGTCGCCAGGGCGGTAACGCTCACGGGAGATCTGCTCGCGCCGCGGCAAAACCGCCTCAGTGCGCCCGAGGTTGACAATGATATCGCCGCGCTCAACGCGAAGAACAATACCGTTGATCAGGTCACCCTTGGAATCTTTATACTCTTCGAAGATTACGCCGCGCTTGGCATCACGCACTTTCTGCATGATGACCTGTTTCGCAGTTTGAGCAGCAATACGACCGAGTGGATCTGTGTTTAGCTTCTTACCTAACTCGTCGCCCACCATTGCATCTGGGTCAACATCTCGCCGCGCCTCTGAGAGGAGGATCTGAGTGTCGGGGTCATCTACGCGCTCGACTACGACTTTAAACTGAACTACTTCGATCTCGCCGGTCTCATCGTTGAACTTCGTCTCGAGGTTCAGATTGTGGCCGAAGAACTTGCGGGCCGCCGACAACATCGCCGATTCGATGGCCTCAACAAGGACGCCCTTGTCGATCCCTTCATCGCGAGACATCTGATTTAAAACTGCATTCAGGTCGAAGTTTGCTGACATAACGATCTACCTCTTCACTCAAACCGAAAATCTA
>JAYVGZ010000142.1:0-13000 GCA_043771805.1 Pseudomonadota bacterium | reverse complement strand
GGATCTTCGGTGGGTAATCCTTCCGTTGTGACCTGAACCATCGTCGAGCTGAGAGAGTTTAATGCCTCGTGTTTTCTGCAGGCGTAGGCGCTCCCCATGATATGGAGCGCGATTGGTAGTTCGGCTTGAAGTACGGCGTTGCACAAAGCTTGGAGTTCCCGAGATTCCCTATCCCGCTGTGCCGGAAGGTTCTCGACAGATTTCGCGATGGCTGAGAGAGCTTCGTATCGACTCTTAGAGAGTACCGACTGGGCACCGTTTCGCCCGTCGGAGCGCGGATCAAGGGTTCTCAGGTTAGATTCTTTGAATTCTTCGAGCCGAGCACTACCGTCATGTAGGTGCCACAGGACCTTTCGTTCCAGCCCGGCCAGATCTCGGCCGCCGGTTTTCCGCAAACTGATGCACTCTCCGAAGGCGTAATCTCGTCGAGTCTCGTCAAACGGGGAAGCAATAACATGGCTTCCGTCGAGAATCGGTTGGAAGGAGGAGAATGGTTCTCGAGATATGTAAAGCTCGTTTCGGCCCCCGCGAGAAATAATTGTCGCTGCGTCGTAGACAATTTTTTCATGAAGAAAAACTTGCTCGTATGGGTTGTCAGAGTACGAGTGGGAGATCAAGCGTAGGTGGCCATCTTCTTGGCGTTCCAGAACCAGAAACCGTGAGGAGCCGTCGAGGGTGAAGGTATCTCCAGACCGAAGAGGAATGTCGTGTCGCAATTCAAATGAGAGATTATTCTGTCGAGCGATCAGCATTGGAAGATGCGACAGCTCCCGCACCAGGGCACAAATGCCGCCACCTTCCTCGCCCGGTAGCTGGGTTAAGAGTACATCGTTCAATCTCTGAATTTCGTGCGACAGCGTATCGAGGAAATTGGATGTTTTTCTATACTCATCCGCCGTGTGTCGCCCGTTTCTCGCCATGCGAAAACCGAGGTCGAAGCGGTGAAGAGATTCACACAGCGCATGGATCTGCGCCCCGAGTACTATTTCCTCGACCTTAAGATCGGCAACTGGAAGAAGGTTGCGGAGGGTTACCTCTACCTCCTCGAAGAGATTTCTAGTCTCGCGACAGGCATGTACCCACCTCTCACCGTTGCCAATACCCGCGATCCCCAGCACTCTACTAAGCTGAAGAGCGAGTCCTTCATCACTGGCGAGGAGGGGCTCTGCCTCTTCCAAACGGAGCCGCACTGCTGTCTTCGCTGAAGGCGTTAAGAACCCTTCCTCATCCATCCCTTGGAGAGCTAGATTTGATTGCATCGAAGTGGACGTCATTTCGGATATTTCTCCAACCAGGTAGTTATGCCTTTATTACAGAAGTGTGTGTTGCCCCAGCTACCTATCGGAATATCACCTACCAGGTTTCAGGTAGTTAGGGCCAAGATGTAGTTGCTTTCTCAATTCATTCGCACGCACTCTTCCCTCGTTAAAGTGAACCTCGGTAGGGCTTGATAGAGGCATCCCAGTTCTTCACTGCCGGCCCCGTTACCCCGCCTTTGACAGTGTATGCCGGGCAAAAAGTGATCATCGCTCCTCCATCGACAACAAGCGGCGCGGAGAAAACTGAACCCATAATTGCGGTTGCGGGGTGATCGTGGTGACTACTATCACTAACGATATAGACCTCCCTTACGCCTTGCCGCGCCGCCAGTAACGCAATAAACAACCCCGCAGGAAACTCACTACCAACCACACGCGAAAATGCATCCGGGCCCAGTAGGTGGCTTTCGGGTGGCATCAGAAGATCGAGCACTGCGATATCGTAGCTGTTTTTCTTCAGAGCACTGATTGCGTCGATATAGGTTGCCAGCACGGTGAGCTCGTTAGTAGCGCCGAACTGGTGTCGCGCTGCGGCTTGGTTGTGTGACGAGTTATCGAGTGCAATAATTTTTTTACCACTGATCGTTGAACGCTCGAGGTTCTTAACAAACTCTAAGGAAGAAGGTGGGTCTGCCGCCTCGCTCGACTCTAGTGATCGTTTCACCACTGAGAGGGCTGAAAGGAGCGGAAGAATCGACGCAGCTGAGTCCGCACAGTGATACCGCGACCCGTACTCTTGGTGCTGTTTCAGGTTCGTACTTCCTGCATCATACAGTGAACTTTTTGTCTCTCTTGTCAGTTGAACAACGTGTTGACCGTTTCTTAAGTGGCTCTGACTGGTACCACTCCTATTCGTGACAATTACACCCGCCTCTCCCTCCTTGGAGACGATCGAGAAGCCGAGTACTCCCAAAACTTGTGCATACGTTTGCACAAGGGGATCGGGGAGACTAGAGAAGCACAGGCAGACCCTTAATGCGGGGTGCGCAGAGTGAGGAGTCAGAGGTGTGGCGGTGTTTTTGTTCTCGGGGGCTGCTGAGTTAATTACCTTGCCTTCTAGCGAGGCATCATCACCGGCGTTTGTAGATATTTCTGGCATATTAAATCCCTATGATTGCGGTTTGGTTGCTTTCGTCAGCTGTATAATAGCATTTCCGAAAGTCTAGCTACAAATATATCCGTCACGTAACTATATGTAGTAAAAAAATACGATTGTGTCGTTTCTTGAAGTCGACAACGATAATCTTCATGCCGATGAGCCCAGTTCGGCACCCGATAAGTTATTGATGGAGCCGTTTCTCTTTTCATATATTAACTCCTCAGTTCGACCTCTATTTCCTGTAACACCAGGGCCACTGTCTCAAGCTTAATCTCCGTAATATCACCTCGGCACAGACCCGCGAGAAACTCGATAAGGGTCTTTGAGGTTCCAGGGTCAAGAATCTCTTCGTTCAATTTTGCCAGAGTAAAGTCGCGAGCCAATACATCTTTCCACATCTTTGGGTCTCGAAAGGCCGCGCCTGCTTGCCGGTTGATCCGTTCTTCTGGGATCGGCTCCTTAAGTCCTATTGCTGCCTGGTGATCCGCGTTACCAAACAGCAGAAGATATCCCTGACACAGGATTGAGGTAGCGATTAAGAGCTCCGGCGTTGAGTGTTGATCGCGAGTTCGCTTGGTGGTAAGTGGGGCGAGTGGAGTGTCAGAGTTGGCAACTTCTATTTCACATCGGCGCCTGACCACGTCCGCTACTTGAATGAGCGACTGCATCATGTCATCTCTATTTTTTCGTACAGATGCGGTGACAGGGCAATGGTCGAAGACGCCTGATTCGCCGGAGAATCCAATGCACGGAAGATCGGGTGCGAGGCGGCTAAGGTGTTGTACTACATCGACACCATCGAAGTCCTTTCCCAGGTCCCAATCCATAAGGATGAAATCTGGTTTAGCCGCGACGATACGCTCTGCTAAACTTCGTGCAGTCAGCAGCGAGTAGCTCTCTTCTCCAAGGCCCTCTTTACTCACTGCGATCACCGACGAGGTGCCCCCTGTGGCTCCGGTCAACAGAGGAAAAACCTGGCAAATGACGTAGAGAGAATCGTCCACCAGTAACATCTTTTTGCCACTCATCGATGCCAACTCTGGACTGTTACCACTGCTGACCACTTCGTCATGGGTCGTTTTGCGGTGAAGGATATTGAATAACGTGCTGAATGTAGAGTGAACGAGCTCCACTAGGCGGGCGGTCTCGGGACCGTTTTCGTTGTTGGGAGAGGGACTTGCAGGCGCGGTAATCATTATCTTTTGACTCCTTTAGAAAATAGGATGCATAACCGATATAATAGCTAGGAACATACCAACGATGTAACTATAACGCTCTTGGTACGGTAATCAAGTTGGTCCTTGGCACTTTCCTAAGGTTCCTACAATTTCGTACAGGCTAGTGGTGAAAGGCCGTTGAGATGGTGTAGTTTAGACGCTCATTATGGATATCTATCTCCGTCTTCACCGTGCGGTTCGCCTATTTCAAGAGAAGAACCGGTTTGTTCTCGATGCATACGAGACGGGATTGCCGCTTCTGGTATCGCGAATCATCACTGATATTGCCTCGCAGGAAGAGGTCACTGCATCAGAGCTTGCCTCTTCCCTCTCGCTGTCTCCAACGAGTATTTCGCGTGCGTTGTCGGACCTTAAGACGAAGAGGATCGTCTCGGTTCGTTCTGACCCCTCCGATCGGCGACGCCAGATCCTCAGGTTAACTCCGAAGGGAATTGAAGCGCTGACTGAGATGGACGAACAGGCTGAACGGCAACTACAGGGGTTTGATTCTCATCTCGCTAGAGGAGAACGGGAGATGCTCGCATACTACATGCGAGTGTTTGCTGACGGGCTCTCTGCGAGCCCCATTTTGTACCAACGCCAGGAGCATCCTTTACGTCAGTTGATTCGGCGTATTACACAAGCCCTTGGATTATTGGAGAACCGTGTGCGCGGTGCCGGCGACCTCTTGAGTGTTGAATGGCATGTGCTTGAGAAGGTTGCAGAGCAGCCAGGCTCCGTATTGGCCAAGACACTCGCTGTCTGTTTCCACCTAAAGGCGAATACAGTGGCTGGAATTATTCAGAGGCTTACGGAGAGAAAGCTTCTCGTGCGCGTCAAAGATACCCGTGACCGAAGGCAGGCGCGGCTTCAATTGACCAGCAAAGGTGAAAGTCTACTAGCTGAAGTCGCTCTCCGAGCTACTGAGCGATACCGGGTTGCGCTCTCATCTCTCAGTATCTCGCAGGTAGAAAGCTTTGTTTCCCTCGTATCGCAATTTATCGGTGTCGTAGAGGTTTCACTTCTAAGTCCCGATGGAGAGGTGCTTCATTGTAAACAACTAGTAAGTGAGTTTGATCGAGCAGAAGCTCGGGAGTTTTGCGCGCTACATAGTATTCGACTAGCACGGGGGAAGAAACTGAGTGAACGGTTTTTTGCTCAGGAATCGTTCTGTTTTGCTTTGGCGTCCACCAACGAGTTTTTTGCCACCATTGAAATTCAACCGTCGGCCGTAACCGATGGAGGATGGAGCATTACTCATTGTGTACAACACCCTTCGATGGACGGGCTGCCACTACTCAGGCTGTTTCTTGAGATGGCGCTTTCTCGTTTTCGCGCCTACAAACCGGACGCGAAGGTCCGGCAGGCAGGCCTTGTTTGGTCGTGACTGTTCTAAAGAAATGCCGAAGAATTCTCCTGGCGCGTTGGCGACCTGCACCGCCTCGGTAATTATAGCGCGATATCCGGGGCCCCCATCAGCCATAGTGCCTCGACCCATTCCAGTAGTATCGATGGGTCTATGCGATGGAAGTTCGCGTAGGCGTCATCTTCCTACCCGTTCAGCCTCCGGAACATGCTGAAGCTGCCGCTCCACCATGCGATCAAACCCGTCTAGTAACCTATCGTACATAAGCGCTGCCTCCTCTAACCCCTGCGCACGAGCGTTCAGCTTAAGGAGCTGCGCGATCGATTCGATCGTGCTGAGGTAATTCGATCGAGGCTGCTTCCGAATTCGGTAATTCGAACGGAGCGCTTGTCGAAAGGTGAGACATGGGAACTCTCGTAGCTCGGGGTTTCGGTACACAATCTTCCCAGCTTCTTCCCACGTACCATCAACGACTATCACTGTACTCTCAGAATCGAGCACAACGTCTTCGCAGCTCTGTGCATCGGGGGAGGGATAAAGAACAAAGGTTTTCCCGCCGCCTACAGCGTCTCGTATTTGACCCGGCTCAAACTCAACACCTGGAAGCACTCGAGAATTTTTGATGGCAGCGAGAGCCAATTTTGCAGTCGAGTAGTACTTCATCCGCTCATTCGGATGTTGAATTATCAGTACCTGGCAGTGAGCGTAAAACGGTTCGATAAAGCCGCATACGCAGTACGTCTTCGGTCGAAAGCAAACGTAGCAGGTGGGGCGAGTGAGTAATGAATACGGCCCACGAATTGCTCGGTAGTCGGCACTATTTCTTCTCACCTAATCCCTCTGCTCACTTTACACCCGCTGTAGCTCAATGACTGTTACCTCTGGAGGGCAGGCCACGCGAAAGGGAACTCCGACTAATCCAAGCCCACGCGAGGTATAGACATACTTCCCTTCGACATTAGCCAACCCACATCCAAGGTTTCGGTACTGTACCTGGTAGGAAACAGCGCCGACCCATGGGATACGGACCTGTCCACCGTGGGTATGTCCACACAAACTAAGGTCAAATGCAAATGACGAACCGAAGCGGGTTAGGCCGTAGCCGACCAGGTCTGGGTTGTGGCTGAGAAGAACACGGAAGGGTGGCGCACCAGATTCAATGGATGAATACGAGGGAAGGCGGGGCATGCCGGTAAGGTAGTCATCGGCTCCAAAAAAAGTGAGGTGGGTGTTGGAGCGTGAAACCCGCGTTTCTTCGTTCACGAGTAGCCGAATTGCAGAGCTGCGCCGAAAAGTGTCAAAAAATACCCGACTAGAGTTCCAATACTCATGGTTTCCGGGAATAGCCACGATCCCATCCGGAAATGAGTGTGGCTCAATAAGGTCGACCACAGACTCAAATATCGATCTCACTGCAGTTCGAAATGAGAGGCCGGCAAAGCGCGGGTTCCTGACAAGACCAACTCGTTCCCACACCCGGCTCTCGTTGATACAAAGGTAGTCACCGCCAAGGACAAGTAAATCTACTTTTTGGGCCCTAAGGATTTCAAGAGATCGAGTAATCCACTCATCGGGCACCCATATACCTAAGTGGAGGTCAGTGAGAAAACCGATCCGGTATCCGTTAAACGGCTCTGGGAGGGTTGGGCTTGCGATCTTTACGTGCTCGAGACGAATATCTCCCGACACTCCATCTGGCCCCATATCGAGTGTCGCATATCCAGCACCGCCACCGGCTAGTGCAAGGAGAGCGCTGGATTTAAATCCAGCAGTGAGAAAAGAGCGCCTTGAGGTCATGCAACCTGTTTGCTCGGAGAACGGCGGCGTTCCCAGGACCGCCGAGAGCGATTGCTCCGCACTGCCATCGCCCACCCTCCCGAACGAATCCAGCTCTCAAGTGCTGGTATATCGGGGTGCCTATGCTCAAGGGCTTTAAATTGGGCGCCGTGCCATAGACGCTTCCCGCTTGGGGTTGCGACATCCTCACCGATTACTGCATGGCACAATTCATGGTACAGCACAGCCTCTAGCCACTGAACTGCTAGGGGTTCACACAGCTCCTGTGCGACAGAGACCCTTCGGGCCCTAATGTTGCACGACGCGAGCACTCGCTTCTGCTTTCGACTGCTCCAAGCAACGACGTACTGATCCAAATCGGTTCTCTCTGGGTAATACCGCACGCGGAGTTCGCACCACATTCCGTGAAGTGCTGAGTCTGAGGCAATAACACGCCTTGTAATGGGGCGTGGCCTGCGTACAACGATACGCTTCGGGCGTTCTGGACCCGCGCCACCCGGAAACGCGCTACCCAAAAACGTGCCACCCGGAAAAAGGAGCGAAAGCTGTCTTAACATGTTTGAAATGCGGAGGCGTTTCATAGCGAGGAGAGGGCAGGTAACCGTTGTATGGGTAGTTATTCACCGAAAAAGAGCAAATCCACAACTCCCCTAAATGAATCTCTTCTGATACCCTCGCGCAATCGTGGACTTAGCCATCTTCCCACAACTATTCGTCAATAGTCTCATCTCTGGGAGCTTGTACGCCCTGGTGAGCGCCGGACTCTCGCTTAATTACGGCATCCTGCGTGTTCTAAACTTTGCGCACGGCCACATTATGATGGTGGGGGCGTACACCTTTTACTTTTTCTTCGTTCAACTCGATTTCGGTGGCCTAGTTGCAGCGCTTTCCACAGTGCTGGTCTCGTCTTTAGTGAGTATGGCGTGCCTGAAAGGATTTGTACGGCCTTTTACCCGATTTAGCTTCCATCTTCCGCTTGTAACAACACTCGCCTTAGCCACGATGCTCGAATCGCTGATCTCGCTCCTTTTCGGCGTCAATGTGAAATCACTTTCGGTAGGGGGGGTGGATAGCTATGAATTTATGGGCATCTTTATCACTCCGGTTCAGATCTGGATCATTGTTAGTGCCGTGGTACTCCTTGGAGCAGTTGCGTTCTTTGTGCACGCAACGTCGCTTGGTCGGTGTATCCGGGCGTTAAGGGAGCACCCACAAGCAGCCCAGAGTCTCGGAATCTCTGATCGTCGCGTTACTGGAGGTGTATTTCTTTTGGCAACCTTACTTGCGACCTTTGCAGGTGTGATGATCGGCATCGAAACGAATATTCAGCCGACGATGGGGAACGCCTACACGATTAAGGCATTCGCTGCGATGATTCTCGGTGGATTAGGGAATGTTTGGGGAACGGTTGTTGGCGCGTTTATGCTTGGGTTTGTAGAGAACTTCAGCATCGGCCTTGATTTTTGGGGGTACAGCCTTCCAGCGGGATACAAAGATGCGTTTGCGTTTGTCATTATTCTGTTGGTGCTGTTGGTAAAGCCGACGGGATTATTTGGCACTCGTTCGAGAGTCGTGTAGGGCAGTATGGACTACTATATTCACCTCTGCATTTTAATCGGTATCTACCTCATTTTAGCCCAGAGTTTTAACCTCACGTTCGGTCTAGGACGACTCTTTAATTTAGCGCACGTAGCATCGTATGCGATCGGGGCCTACACAACGGCACTTCTATCGACTGATGCCGGATGGAGCTTCTTCCCCTGCATGGTTGCGTCAATCATTACGGGGGGCCTTCTAGCCTCACTCATTGGGGCGATTTCAAGTCGGCTCTCCCAAGACTACTTTGCAATTGGTACTCTTGCGTTTAGCTCTGTCGTGTCTGCGCTCCTTATTAATTGGAAGAGCATTACGCGGGGTGTTTTAGGGATAGCGGGTATTCCTCGCCCGATCGTCCTGGGCGAGGAGTTGATAGATAATCGTTATTTTTTAGCGCTGACGATTGCATGCGCGTTGGTCACGCAGCTTTTTCTCTTCGTGCTTTTTCGTAATAGATTCTCGCGTCAGATGCGCGCCCAGGCCGAGAACGAGCAGGCATCGAAAGCGCTTGGGTGTAACGCGAGCTCAGTAAGACTATCCTCATTCTTCGTCGCCTCCTCGTGCGCTGGTTTAGCAGGGAGTCTTTTTGCTTATTACATTAACTATATTGATCCGAGTTCTTTTAGTTTGACAGAGATGATTTTCATTATGACGATCTCGGTTGTTGGAAAACCCGGGTCTTTCTGGGGAGTGATTGCGGCCACTATTTTTCTAGTGTTACTGCCTGAACCGCTTCGCTTTATTGATTTCTCACCTGGAATTCTTGGGCCGATGCGACAACTTCTTTATGCAGTAATTCTATTTGGAGTTGTGGCCTACAATCGTGAGCGGCTATTTCCTCAGCAGCGGTCGGTGTAGAGGGAGTAAATGTGGTTATGGAAACAGCAGTGCGTCAAGAATTACATTCTGATCCGCTTTTAACAGTCTCGGGCATCGAGGTCAGTATCGGTCGATCGAAGATATTGAACGGCGTATCCTTCGATATTCACCAAGGGAGCACCGTTGGAATCATCGGTACCAACGGAAGCGGTAAGACCACACTTTTTAACTGTATTAGTGGTTTCGTTCCGGCCTCCCACGGAACTATTCACCTTGAGGGTCTTGATATTACCCACGCTGAGCCCCATGAGCGTGCAAAGGCTGGGCTAGGGCGAGTCTTTCAGAATTTTGGCGTGTTTCGTGAGATGACCGTCCTCGAAAACATGACTGCTGCACTCGAGTGTCATGAGTCGTGGTTTGATACTGTGCTTCCGTGGGGGCGCACAGCGCGGCGGCTGCGTGAGGCATCGATTGAACTTCTTAAAGAAGTGAACCTTCAAGATAAGATTGACAGCAAAGCGGGGTCACTGTCGGGAGGCCAGATGCGCCTTCTCGAGATAATTAGAACTGTTGCCTTCAAAGCGAAATTTTTCCTGCTCGATGAACCAACAGCCGGTGTTTCTCCAAAGATGAAAGATTCAATCGCAGAGTTGATCTTGAAACTTCAGGGCATGGGGAAAACAGTGCTTATCATCGAGCACGATATCAACTTCATTCAGCGGTTTTGCGGGCGAATTCTGGTTCTTGATGGCGGAAAGGTCGTGCTTGACGATACCCCTGAGAGAGTTCGGCAGAATAAGGTGCTGCAAGAGATCTACTTTGGTGTAGCGAAGTAAAGTGATGTCTCCGAGAGAGCGAGATTCACAAGCTGAGGTTGGCTTCGGAAAAGCTGGCGATAGAGGGCGCACAAGAAGACTTCTCAATCGTGACGGCTCTTTTAATATCGAGCGCACGGGGGTCAACTCCTTCTGCACTTTGAGTCTCTACCACACACTAATCACCACCTCTTGGCCTCGTTTTTTTTTGATCGTAGCTTGCGCATACCTCCTTATAAAGGTGAAGGACGAAAGAACCCTGTCGGTTCCGGAAATGCCGAACTCCTACTTTATTCGCGTCGCATTCCAAGCATACTGAATAGTAGTTGGCCCGTCACTCATCGTGAAGGTTTGCTGCGCGATTCCTGTCATGGTCTGGGCCGTTCCGCTCACGGTTGCTGTATTTTCAATCGTGCTGCCGTCATGCGCGAGAACTGAGAAGGACACTTTAGTGAGACCTTTCTCAGAGGTAGAGCGTACCTTCCGCAACGGCAGAAGCTCCACGTCTCTCACCACTTTTCCTGAACGGCTGTCAACGAGGGGTCGAAGGACTATGTTCAATCCGGTTAAGCCCGTCGGTGTTGTCGAGAATTCGAATGCGCCCTCTGTTCCGAATTCCGTTGCTCCAACTTTTTCAAGGCGCCAACGCCATTGACCGAGAAGAGGGATGTCTGTGGTGCTCACTTTTGCTACTGAAGCCTGTGTCACTCGGGTATCGCCACTGTTTTCTGACGTTGCCACTCTCTGACTTTTCGACGTAAGTCGAGCTTTTCGCTGAAGGGTCTCTACCAGCTCTGTTTTAGACGAGCTGGTAAGGGACATCCAATCGATCGATCGACCTGTAACCGGTCCGTCTAGCGTCTCTCGGTCGTACCCCCGTACTGACACGATATCCCCCGACGCCTCGTCGACAGAGTCAAATGTTGTTGATATGCGAGTTATCCCAACTTCGCTTACGCGAAGAACCTCTTCTGGATCGCTAACGCCGTCTCGGTTGCGGTCGAACCACAACGAGAGCGAATCGAGCTCACTGCCGGACAGAGAATGGTCGGCGTTAGTATCAAGGCTTGCAAGTGCCTCGTATCCATCCGACCACGGCCCTAGCCCGCCTGGGGCCGAAGCGTCGGTCTTTCCGCCGAAACTCCACGTGCCGAAGAGTTGAAAAGCGGAATCTACAACCCCGGTGTGACGAGGGTCGAACACAACAAGCGGAAATCCACCTGATGCTCTCCACAGTGAGTAGCGGGTTTCATCACCTTTACCAGACTCAAGATTGAATTCGACTATACTTGCAAAGTCAGAGACTGCTGCCTCGTCAAAAACCAATCCGATTGGAGTAGCGTCCCACCGGTGAATGTACCGACCGCAAATCAGCGGCTCCGGTGGATATGGAACTACCTGGCAATTTTCGTCCATGATGAAGCGGTCCATAAACCTACTAGAGCGGCCTGGATCGTTTAGTAATCCGGAGAGCGGTGCGTTGTTTCCCCACACCTGACGGTTGTATGCCCACTGTTGCGCGGGCGTCATCGTAGCAAAAAAGGCTTGCCCCAGTCTCCGAAAAATTCCCGCCAGCGGCCAATCGTTGGCTCGGCCACGAATTACTGTAGAGTTCGTAATGCTTTGTGATGCCAGAATACTTGTAAGGCATGGTGGCATAGCGCTCTCGGGCTTGTGCGCTCCAATGGCTTGAAAGACAAGTTTTCCCCAGTGGCTTTGATCAATCCACGAGACGAAAGACTTCGGAGTGCTCCTACCACCACTTCCATCTGACCATCCTGTGAGGTCGAAAAAATGGCACTTTACCGGGGTAGCAGTTGGCGCTGGCGTCGGGGTTGACGTAGCAGTTGGAGTTGGTGTCTCGGTCGGCGTTGGCGTTGCAGTCGGTGCGATCACGACTACCGTTGTGGGAGCCCCCTGAGCAAGCGATTCGGGGCCTGACACCACTGGTGCAGCAAGTGCTACTGGATTGGTGCAAAGGGAGATTAGGGCAATTAGCCCGGCGAAAGATACTTTCCGAGTAAGATCATTCATAGAAAATCAACCTAAAAAACCAAACTTCCGAGAATTTGGGCTCGGTGTAGCAGCATCTGCGATGCAACACCAGCCTCCCCCGGACGCTTAACTGACGGTTATGGGGCTGCTGGCCTATTAGGTAGCATCGAAGGGAGAAAATCTTTTCTGAAGACCGCAAAATTGACGGTGCTGGTAGGTGAAAAGCCCAGAGGAAATCTATTTCTAACCTAAAAAGTGGACCTTCCCGCTATGGTCTGCCTAAGCGTCTCTGCGCGCCAGCACCCGAACAGTCACGAGTGCGAGAGCTCCTACCGTTGAGACCACCAAAACCGTTGTTGCTGGTGCACCAAAGACGGCGATACCAAAGACTACCAAAATGGCACCACTCCCGAAGAGCGCGAATCCACCTTTCTTCGACAGCGCGAAAAGTCCAGCGACCGAGAGAATGGCGAGCCACGCAAGAATTGAGCCTAGTGCGACGAACGTAGTTCCAGCCAATGTCCACGCGTGAGTAGTGTACCATAGCGATAGATAGGGACTCCGGTCGCTTTGGTTGGCATACAACTTCTTTAAGGTAAGGATTCGAGCATTTCTTGGTATCGCGAGCGCCCCTGGTTGGTCTGATGCTGTTCGAAGAGCGCCGTTATTTTCGGCTGCGTAGACTTTATCAGAGGTGAGTTCCATATTTGAATCCGGTTTGCCGAACAAGAGGTTCTCGGGGAGGAACACGTCCCACGTTGTTTGCGCGACAATCATAGTAGGGTGGGGAAGCGCTACGTCTAGGCTCCCGGGAAGGTACCTCGCCGTCAGCGGAGTGATCCGGCTTTCGTATACAAGAGTTACCGGGAAACCCTTCGGTGAATTAATTATTGAGATCAGTACCTCTATCCCCGCGGTGCTCTCACCGGATGTGCCGCTCGTCTCGGTGGTGCTTTCGGCGAGAGCAGGTTGTTGTG
>JAYVGZ010000141.1:0-8322 GCA_043771805.1 Pseudomonadota bacterium | reverse complement strand
CGGCGGCGGAGGCTGTAGCGCACTACGCACGCTCTCGGGCGCTCCTTGTTTCGGCAATCAATGAGTTCGACTTGGCCCGAAAGATCGCCCGACCAGACGATCTGATCGATCCAACTAGGTGGCGCAATACGCTTATTGATAGGGCTGAAGACCTTGAACGGGTACTCGACCCTCAACCGAAGGCAACGAAGGGCGGAATACGATTTTCTGCAGATCCCCGACTTTTACCTGAAGCAAAGAAGTAGCTGATACGGATAACTCCTAGAGGGGGAAATTTTATGGACGGCGGCGAAGTAATTCCCGGACTAAATGAAGATTGGACGTTCGGCGGAGCGAAGCTCATGGAGTGGATGGGTGGTCTGATGACCGCTTTTATGGTGAGCACGTTCTACGCAAAGCCGGCACATCACATGCCCCTTCTGGTGTTGATCTGGATTGGAACCACGTTAACCCTCGCCCTTACTCGCAAAAAGTTCCCTGATGAAGAACGTGGAGTGAGGAACATGTGTATGGCAGCGTGCGGCTTCGCCCCTCCCGGTATTCCGGCCCCTGCCCGCCTACAACCACTGTGGAGTGGGGCGCCGATTCGGTCGCTCAGGCCTCTCTGTCTTTACGAGCAGTTAGAACTCGATTCCGTACTTTTTCGGCCAAAAGAAGACGACCGTCGCAGGTAGTCGGCTGTAGGTCGTTTTAGTTGGAAGCAATTCAGTAGCAAGGCAGGAATAGGCTGTACGATGAGCAAAATTAAGTCAGCAGCTCAAATAGTTAAAGACAAGGTGCAGGACACCCAACTCTCTGCTTCTCGCAGCAACAGCGACACGATTCGCCTGTGGGAGAATTACAAGGACCAGGCTCTAATGTGGCGCTCTATAGCGCTTATCCAGATCCCGGCTACAACAATAGCGCTGCTTTTCGCAGTGCTCCTTTGGTCGACCCGCGAAATCACTCTTCAAGTTCCCTCAAAGCCCCTCCCAGGACAGTACGGAGTAGATGACATTCCAGATAGCGAGTTCATCAACGTCGCTAACGACTACATTAATCTCATCGCCACTTACCAACCCGGCACGGCGCGCAAACAGTTTGAGTATGCGGCCAGCATGTTGAAGGAGCCTCTGCTCACAAAGTTTAACCAGGAGATGCGTGGCCCCGAGCTTACCGCTATCGAAAACACGTCGAGAACTCAGGTGTTCTTCGTAGACCCACTTAAAACTGCGGTCATTCGAGACAACGGACGAGTGATCGTTACAGTAGTGGGAGATCGATGGAAGGTTATCGCCGGTGCGCCGCTCCCAACCGTCACGAGCCGATTCAGGGTTGAAATGTCAACGGTTCCCCGCAATCCGGTGAGCCCGTTCGGTATAGTTATCCAGAGTGTGGCGTTCAAACCCAACATCAAGGGTGAGCGACCTACAGATGTGCAAAAGGAAGAGGAATCCATGGGGGTTGGTCAATGAGAAAGGTTGTTGTGAAGAGAGTAAGGCGCATCGTTGCAGTAGCGATCGCCACCTGTGTGCTGGCTGGGAGTATTCCGTTTAACGCGTTTGCTCGCGATATCGAGTACAAGCCCAACGACGGTGAAATAGATGTGTGGGTAAATGTTGGCGAACCGACAGAGGTCTCGTTCCCTAGCTCCATTAAAGACGGCTTTATTAACTCTAACGCCGGGATCTCGATCGAGAAGAAAGAAGTTTCGTTGATCGTGTTCGGTAAAGAGAACATTAAGGAAGGCGGAGAGGCTATCCTGGTTCGATTAAACGATGGTCGTTCGTATCCGGTACGGATCAGAAAAGCGACCCTTGATAATCCCAGAGACGGTCAAATCTCGATTGGTGACGGGAAGGGGGCTCTTGGATCTAACGAGGACGGAGAAGATGAACCTGAATACAAGAAGCCGCGCGACTTCGACTACGCCCCACCAAGCAAAGTCTCTGGACTAATGAGAGAGATGATGCTCGTGGCAGAGTTCGGAAAGCAGAAGATCACTGGGTATCAGATTAGCGAGAAGTTCAAGGGTCAAACCGTCGTAACCGACGGAGCGATCTTGGCCAAGATCGATAAGATCTTCACCGGGCCAAACCTCTGGGGGTACGTTCTTGATGCAACAAACCTTCTCGATCAAACACAACGTATCAACCCTGCAACGTTTCGAATCGATGGTACTCGGGCAGTGTCTGTAGGAAGCGGCGAGCTCGCCCCACGACCTATGAACGTCGAAGAGCAGATCGCTGGAAGGCACAACACGAAAGTGTACGTCGTAACTCGGGCTCGATAAGAGAGAGAAGGGAGTGTCTCTATGATCCAGACAGTAAAAGACTTTCAGCTAAAGATTAAGAGTGACAGAAAAACACAGGTGCTCACGGCGCTTGTGAGTGTAGCACTTATATGGCTTTTCTTCGGTGAAACTACCCATCGCCGCACGCGCAGCAAACCTGAAACGCCCGTACAAGTCGGCGCAGGGGACCCAAACGACCGGTGGACTGATCTGATTGAGCGATTCAATCTGCAGCTCACCTCTCTGACGGCTGAATCGAAGGCCATGAAAGAAGACCAACTCGCACTGAAAAAGAACATGCAAGATTACGAAGCTACGACGGCCGAGATCTTTAAGAAGATCCTCGAGCGTCTGGCTGAGGTCGGGAATAACACTAACGATGTCAATGGAGCTGCTGGGCCAAAAGTCCTTACCGACCTCGATACCGGCTCACTCGGTGCCAGCGACCCCGACACACTCGTCGGGCTCGGGGCTGCAGATATTGTTGCAGAAAACCCTCCACCGCAACCAAAGAAGATAAAGCTTGCCTCAATTATGCCAGGCGACTCAGTTCGAATTAAGCTCCTCGCCGGTGTTAATGCTCCAACAGACGGCTCACCCTACCCTGTCGTAGTGAAAGTGATCGGTGATGTGCAGGGGCCTGACGGTAACAGCCTTCCGATCGGAGAAGCACGGATGATCGCAGCAGCTCAGGGCTCGCTTACTGACCACCGAGTTCTCTTCCGGCTTACCCGTATGAGCATGCGCCTACCGAACGGAAGGAGAAAAGAGTTCGCAGTCGACGGGTGGATCGTTGGGGAAGACGGTATTCGAGGCATGGACGGAATTTTAATCGACCCGATCGGACAGATAATCGCGGCGTCAGCAATCGCTGGCGGCGTAACGGGGCTCGGTCAGGGAATTGCTCAAGGCAACACCGTTAACCAGCAGAACAACTTGACCGGTGCCCAGACCTCGTTCGTTCAGAACGGGCAGATACCCCAATATGCCGCAGGGCTGGCACTCTCTTCGGCCGCTCTCGAGTACTCGCAGATTGTGCGACAACGCGCTGCACAGCTAGTGCCGGTTGTTCAAGCTCTCTCAGGGCGCGAGGCCACCGCTATATTTTCGCAATCTCTTGCGATTCCAGACCTGCTTGATCAGTTAGAGGATGAGGATCCGTCGATAGTGTACACATCCCTTGACTAATGCGGATTGCGATTTTCGAGTATGATTTTAACGAGGTGCAGTATGAGAGTAAGAACATTATTAACGGTGCCACTGCTCGCACTATCGTGCTCAGGGTGTGGACAGATTAGCAACTACCTGAACCCGTTCTACACGACACCTTCTGAGGTTGCGTACTTCGGCGAGAAGAACGACCGAGCACTTAGCGATTCAGGTGGCGGTAAGGGTGACAAAGCTCGCGGCGCACTTGAACAGATGGCGAGCTACCAACGCGCTTTGCCGCCAAGCCCAAATAACCCGGTTATGCTCCCGGCCGTCATGCGGTTGATGTGGATCCCGGATCACTTGAATTCGCACGGGGATCTCGTACCCGCGCACTACTACTATCTCCGAGTTCTTCGTGACAGACCTGCAGTAACCGATGCTTTTGAGCTTGAAGCTCAACTAAATGGTGGCGCACCGGCTTCTTCTGGAATCGGATACGTTCAACCGGAGGATGTACAGTAATGAAGTGTTCCACTACCCTCCTCACAGCCATGGTGGCTCTTGGTGCTGGATGTCACGGCGGTGAGAAGGCTTACGAGCCGTACTCAAGCAGCCGTAAGACCTACCTGCCGGTGGTGCGGGTCGATGCTCCAGAGCCTGTGTACAGCAGAACCCGGTGGGTGCAGCTTCCAGAGGTGCTCCCCGAACGCGAAATGCCGGGAACCGATGGGCGGATGGCGAGCGTAGGGGGTCCAGCACTTCGACCTGTCTACCATTTGGAGCTTAAAGATTCGTCTCTTGAGGAGACAGCACGAGTGCTCGCGGCGCTCTCTCGGTACTCCAGCTACACCGCACCATCCATTTCAACGAAGAAGTTTACTATTGAGAACCTAGGAACGATCGATGAGCTGGGCGCGATAATCGCGTCCAAGGCAGAGATTCAGGTTGTTATCGATCACGAGCACAGAGAAGTGCGCTTTCTTGCACCAAGTAACGAAGAGCCGCAACTTTTTAGTGAATAGGAAAAGATGAGCATCAATAGGTTAACACGAAAGAGGTTGTTCCAGGATGAAGAGCTTTTCAACAAGCTCCTTCCGTTTGCTCGGTACGATACCGAGATGGAGATCTTCATCCACACCGATGCCTCTCTCTGGTCGATGTGGGAGCTGCAACCGAAATGGATAACCAAAGTTTCAGATGCCGAGGCGTTTCAACTCACTGAGCGTGTTCAAGAGCTGCTAGACTCCTTAGAGTACAACATCAGCGCCCAGTTCTCATGGGTCACTACTTTCGATGTGGAAGACCTGCTTCGAAACTGCCTGGTGAAGTACCCCCTCTCTGGCCCTGCTGGGTGGATGACTCGAAGGTGGGTGCGATCTATCAGGCTTGCAAGCCAGAGCAGATCTCTTCATAGGCGTCCTCGAAGACTTCGTCTTATCGTTGCCTTTAGGTACGATCCCCCGTGGCAGGGGAAGGGCTTAGTGCAGCAGGCTGCTCGAGCAATAAAGATGCTCCTGCACGGGGCCGTAGGACTAAGCGCTGAACAGCGACACGCAGAATACATGGGGTTTGCGAATAAGTTTAAGGGGCTGATGGACGGCGCATCCGCGAAGCTCGCCGACCTCGGATTCTATCCACGCCGTATGGATGGCCAAGACCTTATCAACGTCATGTACCCACTTCTCAATCGCAGGTCGGTTAAGCCTGGTAAGCATCGACGTGGCAGAACAACTGCTACTCCCGTGCCAGTATACGATGCAGAAGACTTACTCGCTAACCAGCTCTCCGAAACTCACGTAGAGCATCCACGCGACGGAATCATCAAGAAAGATGGACGAGTCTACCGTTCAGTGTCGATGGTGAAGCCTCCGAAGACGTGTATGCCGCTCATGATTGCACCGCTGCAATCTGCGCCGTATGAGAATGTATTGAGTGTCACCTTCTCGAAAGATCCGAAGGAGAAGCAGCTTGAGAGGCTTGATAGACTAGACAGCACCCTCGGTATGCGAGAGAGGGCGTGGGGTGGTCGTTCGAATCAGAAGATCCTGCACCAAATCTCAGCAATCCGCTCAGCCCGCCAAGAGCTGTACGGCTCGCGTGAGCAGATCGTGCGTGTCGGTGTGCATCAAACTTTCTGTTGCCAAACCGAAGACGAGGCGATTCGCGCTACCTCTGAGGCAACCGCCACATTCCCGCAGCTAAACGGTGCCCGAGGTATGGTCCACGAGATCTCGGATATGGCGGTGTTAGTGAACTCACTTCCTGGGTGCTACGACCCTTCAACTGACGGTGCCGGTTGGACAACGGTAATGCAGTCGTCACGAGCAGTACGAATGTTCCCGTTGTGGGGTAACTGGAAAGGGAGCGCCGGGGCGCAGATTCTGCTTCCAAGCCTCTGGAACCGAGAGCTCGTTGGATTTGATCTTTACGACTCAAATATTGCCCCGAACGTGCTTATAAGCGGCGTATCCGGCGCCGGTAAGAGCTACCTGATGTGCTTCTTGATAACGATGCTCAATCGTGGTCACTACGCGACTTTGTCCGATGGGCGAATTGTAGAGAGAGCGCCGATTACCTTTGTATTCGATAAGGGCATGACCGGCCAGCCGTGCGGCTTTGAGAAGATTGCAAAGCTCTTTGGTGGACGGGTGTACGAGGCGACTCCGTCGCGAGCTCCAGCAATGAACTTCCTTGCACGGTTGGGTGAGATCACACCTGATTCTCGCAATGAAGACTACAAAGACTTAGTTGATATGTGCGCTGATGTAATCTGCGACATGGCGACTGACGGGAACAATATTCCAGACAGACTTGAGCGCGGAAGCGTTGGTGAATCGCTTATGGAGGCTCACCGCATCTACCGCAGTGGTCCGATGCGGCGAGAGTTTATTCTAAGCGATTGTATCTCGGTACTTCGTGCCCCACGCCGGGTGGATGAGACAGAGGACGGCGCTCGCAGACGTCAACGTATTGCTCTCCTCATCGCTGACTACTACGGCGAAGGGACGTATGCCCGTTTCTTTGATCGACCGGGTGCACTGAAACTGAAAGAGCGGTTCATCGTTTTCGACTTAAAAGCCTTAAGCCGAAATCCTGATCTCCAGCGCGTTTTCTTAAAGATCGCAATGGTGTGGGCAGACACCGTCATGAACGACCCACGCGAGCTCGATACCCGAAAGGTGCTAGTGTTCGACGAGGCCCATGAGCTGATCGGGAAGACTCAGTCAAATACGATTGAGACGGCTTTCCGGCTTTACCGCAAACGCAAAGGTATCGTAATCGCGGCATCTCAATCGGGTGAGGATTTCTACGTTGGCTCTGGCGGACAGGCGATCGTGCAGAACAGTGCGCACAAGATCTTCCTCCGCCAGGACCCAAACAAGTTCCACCTCACTGCCCAGGCGTTCAACCTTACACCGCAGCAGTCAGATGTAATTATGCGGCTGCGCACAGTAAAGGGTGTAGAATCGCAGTTCTATATGGTCTCGGATATCGGGGAGGCGGCTCTTGTTCTTCCAGTGGAGCCTGCGTTCTACTGGGTAAGCACCAACAACGGAGACGACAACCAGCTGTTCTCAGATTCCCTTACCCGTAACAACAACGACTTTAGTAAGGCACTAGAGGAAGTGGTGCAAGTAGCACCGTACGGTGCCAGAGCCCTTCAGGAGAGGCTTATGGGAGGTGCCCCTGACGAGGAGTTCGGTGCGGGAGGGGCTAACGGTGCCGTGAACGACATGATGAACTCGGGCTTCAGAGATTCAGGAGTTTAAAGAGAGGAGTGAGTATGAATTCGTTAGTAAAGAGTGTTGCAGCAAGAGGGCTCTTGGTATTCTCAGTCGTATGCGTTGGTGCTTGCGCATCTTCAACACATACAGAGGTGGTCAAACCTGCTCCTGTTGAGTTTCAGGTCCGGAATGTTTCAGGTGTTGTGGAGTACGTGTGGGAAGAGCCGATGGTAGACGTCGTTGACGTTCCACCAGGACTTGATGCGGAGGGTGTATACTACCGTCCGGGTCACCAAGAGGTAGTAGAGATTCGTCAGGGACGGTGGCAGTACTACCCGCGCCCTCAGCAGTAAGAATTGAAAGTTGAATTCTAATTAGGCGAGTGCCTAAGGAGAGAGTATGAGCCTCATTAGTCCTAAGAACCTTGTAGCTCCGTTTCACAATAAAGTGGCGATCGGAGCGCTTGTTGTTCTCACGATAGTTGTAGCAGTTGCACGAATTGCAGGGGCGCACTCCTCACGGCAATCGGGTGGAGCTCACCGTGAAGATGCGCTCACCGACCCCCAGTCAGAGGCGTTGGATAATGAGATTAGAGACTTCCTTTCTTCTCAAGGCGATGGCTCAGCACCCCGCGCGGCTCTCGATCCAAAGAGAGTTCAGCAAAAGAAGTCCGGCTCAGCGCCCGTTGATGATGAGGTGCTCTCGGGGCTCCTTGCAGAAGAGTTAGCCCCCAAACACCAGGGTGCCACCAAAAACAGAGACAACCAGGCCGGAGGGCTCCGTGACATCAAGAAATCCTTAGGGTTAGAGTAAGCAAAACGGTGCAGAGGGAAGCAGAAACTACTATTTCTCTTGACGCAACTTGGATGATTAAAGTGATAGGTGTAGGCATCAATAGGGTGGTTTAGTCGAGCGTTCTCTATAGGAGCGCGACAAAAACTTCCACTAGATCTAGGAGCCTCGTTTCGTGTGAAAACACGCGGTTTGTAGCAAAAGGTAGAGTATGCGAAGGGTTCGGAATAAGACGCAAAACTCCTCTTACCTGGTAGCATTGCTATTAGTGCCGCTGGCGGCTGCGCTCCCTTGTGCGTGTTTAGCGGAAAGTAATGCGGCAAAGTCCAATAAAGTAGTCGAGGCACCTGACCAGAGGTTGATGGATGCTGAGACAGCGCT
>JAYVGZ010000140.1:0-3830 GCA_043771805.1 Pseudomonadota bacterium | reverse complement strand
CGAATGTTCCAGAGCACCTGTGCGCGCGAGCCGGCGAGTGCTGCCCCTACTGTGGCTGCGAGGTTTCCGTGATACATCCAGCCATGAATGACATCGGGTTCTAGCTGCTTAATGATTGATCGAAGCGCGAGGAGAACTCGCGGGCCCGGTATTCCGCGCTTTACATTCAGCTGGTGCACCGTTACCCCTGCCTCGCGAAAACGCTCTACAAGATGTCCACCGCTGCCAAGGCTCACCACAGTACTTTCAAACTCAGAGTGCGTAAGGTTGGTTACAACCCTGAGAAGTGCTCGTTGAGCGCCGTCCGGAGAGAGATCGGTGATGCAGTGAAGGAGTTTAATTCGGCTCACGATTTCTTTTTTGTAAGAATGTAGATCTTGCAGGAGCTACCGAAGAGTTTGGCGAGGTTCTCACGTGCTTCAATAGAGAGCGCCGCTCCACACACCCGGTTACCCGAATAGAAAAGGCCATTCGGAAGAACCTTCTGCACAGTCCATCCAGTGCGGCGAAATAGGGATGTCCAGAATGTTGACGAGAAAAAATATGTCTCAGTAATAAGGTTTCCTCGCACGCCGTGAAGCGGCGCGAAGATGGCACCCCGAATCTTCTGTGCAACGCTGCGCCTTGCAGATGAACTCCCGCCGTGAGAGCCCGAAGAGTTCGAACCCTTCTTTGCAAACCCAGTTACTTGCAGCGCTCGTTTCAGGAAGAACGAGAGTGTGGTTGCTGTGCGCCATGTTGCTGTCGGCATCACGTGTATTGATACTCCGCCCGGTCGGAGCACTCGTTGAAGCTCTCGCTGAAAGGCTTCGATGTGCGGAACGTGCTCCAGAACGTTCGAACTGAACACTACATCCACAGAGTTATCACGGCATGGAATCGTGACACCGTCGTAGGGCATAACATCCCACTCTCTCAGCGCGTTGTAGTTACTACTAGGAATATCGATCGCCTGAACGGTAAATCCGCGCTCAGCGAGAAGTCTGGCTTGCCACCCAGCGCCCGCACCAACTTCCAAAACGGTAGCACCTGGCGGAAAAAAGGGGATAACTCGCTCAAGCTCGTAGGTACGGATTATCTGGCGGTGCTTTGCCTGAAAGCCTGAGTGGTTTGATTGGTGCGAAAGCCCCTCGATAGCAGTGTTCTCAGCTACTGACGGCTCAGTGCTTGACGCGGTGCTGGTGGACATAGGTGTACCCTGATATGACTACTCAAGCGGCAGGGTATCGTATCGTTTAACCGTAAGCTACTTGGATAGAAGCCATTCAGGTGGTGGCGATGAAATCCGTGAAGTGATCCAACCGGATTGGGGCTTATGTACGGTAGGCTCGCCCGACTGTAGTTGTTGTTTCGAAACGCCCTTTAATTGCGAACCCAATATATACGTGAACGGATACCTTGTATGAGCACCAACAATTCCTCCTCTCTTCACTTCCGAAAGGAACAGGCGTTAGCGGTAACCGTTCAGCTTGCTCTCCTTTGGTGCCTTTCAGCTGGTTCTGCCTTTTGTGAGTCCCTAACTGTACTCCCAGGAGTAAAGGGGTTCGGCGTGCAAACACCGGCCGGGTCAGGCAGGCATTCCGTGCCTGCACGGAGTCAGGTGATGAAAGTCACGACACTCGCAGATTCGGGCCCGGGGTCGCTGAGGGCATGTGTGGAATCCATTGGTGCTCGAACCTGCGTGTTTGAAATATCCGGTGAAATAAAGCTCCTAAACTTCTTAAAAATCCGTGAGCCCTTCCTCACCGTAGCGGGCCAGACAGCGCCGCGGCCGGGCATTACGCTCACGCGAGCGGGGATCAAAATTGAAACGCATGATGTCTTGATTCAACACATTGCGGTGCGTCCTGGGGACGATAGTGGTGGCGTCGATCCTGGTGAGCGCGACGGAATAACGATAGGCGGTAAACCGCCGAATGAGGCGAGCAACGTAGTGATTGATCACGTATCGGTTACCTGGGCCCTCGATGAGAATCTCTCGACATGGTATCCGACAACGCGTGATATCACCGTTTCAAACTCTCTTATTGCGGAGGGCCTTGACCGCTCGATCCATCCAAAGGGCCCGCACAGTAAGGGGCTCATGATTGGTGATGGCACACAGCGCGTGACCGTCACGAAGAATCTGATCGCAGAAAACACAGAGAGAAACCCCTACCTAAAGCCTGGAACGTTGGTGGAGTTTTTTAACAATGTAGTTTACGGCTGGGGCCCTGGAGGTGGTTGGAGTCTCTGTAACCTTTCAGACAATAGCGGCATTAACGCGCCTCAGCTTTTGAGTTTCGTCGGGAATATATACAAACCTGGCCCATGGAGCGCACAGGTTCCGGCCGTATACGGGAAGAAGGTTGCCACCGGAACCAAGGTGTTTGTCCGGGATAATATTGGTCCGGGGCGAGTGGGGGGTGTAGGTGATGAGTGGGGAATTACCTCTCTTGATCGGGTATTTTTTTCGGACCAGATTCCATTTGAGGGGAGTGGTCTCAAAGCTACTCCGGCGGCAGAAACCCTCGCTGCGGTGTTGTGCAAGGTAGGTAGTCGACCGCATGAGCGAGATGCTGTCGATTCCCGAATTGTTCAAGAAGTAAAGGAAGGCAAGGGCGGTATTAAGGACTGTGTTTCAGGGTGCCCAGCAGCGAGTGGTGGGTGGCCGCTCCTTACCTCTTCTGCACGCTCCGTACATCTACCGGACGATCCATTTGGGGATAGTGACCGTGACGGTTACACCAATCTTGAGAACTGGCTGCATCGTATGTCGCTCGATGTCGAAGGTGGCGAGTGCGTTAGTTAGGAAGCACTGCCAAGGGGAACGCTCGTGATTTTCAAAAGGTAGTTGCTTAAGGGACGGGGTTGCTTCAACCTAGCCACTGGTTGTAGTCGTCATTTCCGGTCCTACCTATGAATTGGTCGAAGCAGTATCCCGCCACTGACAATATTTGTTGTCCCGCCTATCCTAGTTTGGATCTAAAGATCGAGTCTTCTTCAACGGCAGTGGGGAAATCGGTATCTAATCTGGTTTTGCTTATTCTGAGCCGGAGCTTTGTCATCCTCTTAAGTAGTGCCTTCTCTCTGCTCCTTCTCGAGGGAGTGTTGCGGATGGTGGTTCCACCTCTCCCTGTAACGAATACCCCAGCAGAAGTTCTCGATCCTCATAAGCTTGGCTTCAAGCCTTATGCAGCGTGGAGAGTAAAGGAGCCCGAATTCGATCAGTTTGTTTCGATCAACGGGGTAGGGTACCGAGACAACGAAATCGACCCCAAGAAACCAACGATAGTTTTTCTTGGCGACAGCCAGACCTTTGGAACAGGGGTCAATGCTGACGAGCGGGCGAGCGATCATATTCGGCGCGCACTCGAGGAGCAGTGCCCAGAGGTTGCAAAGGATCTGAATGTTCTTAACGTTGCTATGCCGGGCGCATCTTCCGTTCATGAGGAAGCACTCCTCTCGGACCTTTTATCGAAGGGTCTTTCAGTGAAGCATGTCTTTGTAATGGTTTCATCGAACGACCATTTTGCAAATCTCATTGATGAGAAGAATGGCTACCTCGATACAGCGCAACGACGCACGACAGGCATCGTGCGCTGGATGAAAGAGAATCGGTACCGGAGCCGTCTTGTGCAGTTCCTCCTCCCTAGGTTAGCGCAGGCGCAGTGGTTTCGATCTCTTTACTCTGGCATTAAATCTGATCTTGGCCTTGGAGAATTCGTTGCGATGCGGGCAATGTATGTCGACAACGGAGTTGCTCTTCAGCAGGTCGCAGCGACAGAGCGATCCCTTTCTCGCATGAAACAGCTCGCACCGCTCTCGGTTGCATTGATCCCTGACCGATA
>JAYVGZ010000139.1:0-11383 GCA_043771805.1 Pseudomonadota bacterium | reverse complement strand
TTGACCCGACTGATTTGGCTCATTTTTGAGGGATGAGGGGCAAGGTAACTCTTGACAGCAGCAACCCGTACCCGAGGCATAACAATTTGTGATACTACTTCGAAACAGTAACCGTTCAGGCAGTGGAGTTAAAATCCGAGTAGCGTCCCAACCCCCCAGGGGTGGATTTGCGGATGCAAAACCGGGGTAAAAACAACTAAGCGTTCACAAAAGCGGACGACGGGCGACCAGCCCGTTGACCATGAAAGGCTCGCCTTCTGACTATAAGGTGTCCTCGTAAGGCCCTTGATTTGTGAATAAAATACCCCTCGCGAACGCTTACTGTATCCGGTATCCGTTCACGGGTATATTTTCGTTCACAAATCAAAGGTGTTACGAGAACAGCTTTTGCAGTCAGGCGAACGTTTCTTCGACAACGAGCGGATCGCTCGTTGACTGTTTTTGTCAACGGCTAGTTGTTTTCACCCCAGATTTACTCCGTAAATCGACCCCTGAAGGGTATGGTCGCATGGCGCATTTTTTCTACCGATGCCTGAACGGGTTACCGCTTACTCGAAATAACTAGCTGACGTCGCGGTTACAGCGTGGTTTACGAACGACCTTACTCAATCGAGGCACGGTACGGTTTTACTCACGTGGGAACCGTTGTTACCGTCCGGGGGTAACGTACCCAGTGGTTGATTGTTCATTCGTTATGCTTTGTGCTCAATCGCTTTTACTCCCAGGCTGTAGATGGCTCGAAATCTTCCTCCAATAACCGCGGTTCTCACTCGACTCATCCCGGCTGGCGCCAGGGTGCTCGTCTGCGTATCCGGCGGCCGTGACTCCGTCGTCCTTCTCCATGCACTGCGCGCTGTTCAGAAGCAATCCAACCTCTATCTGGAGGTAGCTCATGTCGATCACGGACTTCGTCGGTGCAGCGGCGAGGATGCCGCCTTTGTCGAAGCTCTCGCGGCCAGCGAACCAGTCGCGCGGCTCCACCTTGCAAGGCTCGGCGCAAGGCCAGACGGCGAAAACATTGAGTCCTGGGCCCGCCGTGAGAGGTATCGGGTGTTTGAGCAGATACGTCTACAATCTGAACTCGAGTGGATTCTTACTGCACACAACGCAAACGATGTAGCTGAAACTCTTCTTATGCGTCTTCTCGCAAATAAGGAGACGTCTTCAATAGAGGCCATTGATCTCAGGCGTCGCTGCCTACGTCCATTTCTCTCTGTTCCACGGGCTCAAATTGATCAGTATGTGAAAGACGAGGGGATATCTTTCCGGGAAGACCCGACCAATACTGACACCTCCTACACGCGGAACAAGATAAGACACGTTCTTCTCCCGATTCTCGAGGCTCAGTTCGATCGTTCGGTTATCCGGAGTCTCGCAGATCGAGCCGGTGCGCTAGCAGAAGACGACCAGTTTTTTGGAGTCGTCGCTGCTCGTGAGGCTCATGGTATCGGAGCATTCTCTGAGCGTAATCTGGCGTGGTGTAATGCCGTACGGGAAGCGCTCCTTGGCCTTCACGAAGCGCTACGTTGGCGGGTGGTTGAGCACCTCCTTCTTCCCCACCTTGGATTTCCGATCGGGCGTCGGAAGGCTCAACCAGTTATTCGTTTTTTCCTAGGACAAGAGAAGCGGGTCGAACTTGGGTTGGGGTGGAACATCGTTTCCGACGGCGAGGGGTTTACTCTTTCTCGGGTCGCTACCTCTGAATAGGAGGTCCTTCCTGTTCTCCAGCCCTCGATCGGTGCAAGGTCCATGTAACCAGTTTCATTGGCAAAGGCGTTCTGCTTTCCCTACGCTTGTCGGAGGAGCCCGACTGAGGTATTCATCCATCTGTTGTTATTCACGAAAACAGGGCGATAAGACGCCTTTCGTTTTTAGGGTTCAGCGTGCTCCTTTTTTGAGCCTGGCAGTCCAGGATCGGGGGGGCTCGCAATTACGGATTCAGTGCTCCCGCGGGTATTCCGCAACTGTGGCGCGCAGGTAGGTGTTGATTGGGTCAATTATCAAAAAACGGTATCTTCTGGCTGGCTATCATCCTGCTCACCTTAACGGTGTACAGCTTTCTAAAGAAAAAAACTGATGTGAATTCGGATCGTACTTACAGCGAGTTTATTCAAGACGTCCAGAAGGACCTTGTCAGTGGAGTCACCATTGAGGGTAACGTCCTGACCGGCTCATATCGCAAGAAAACCGCGCCCTTCAAGACGACTATCCCCAAGGATGATACCCTGATGCCTCTTCTTCTGAAGAACGGCGTTGAGGTTACTGTAAAGGAGCCAGCGGACCAGTCCTCGTATCTTTTTTTCTTGGTGAACGCGCTTCCTATGCTGCTCCTTTTAGCAGTGTGGTTTTTCTTCTGGCGGCAGGTTCAATCTGGCGCCGGCAAAGGGATGAGCTTTGGTAAATCCCGGGCGAAGCTCCTTACAGAGAGCCAGCAGAAGGTCACTTTCGCCGACGTTGCAGGGATCGACGAGGCTCGACAGGAGCTTGAGGAGATCATTGATTTTCTAAAAGATCCAAAGAAATTTACTAAGCTTGGCGGGCGTATTCCGAAGGGTGTGCTGTTGATCGGTTCCCCGGGAACCGGAAAAACACTCTTAGCAAAAGCGATAGCTGGGGAAGCGGGGGTCCCATTCTTCAGTATTTCTGGGTCTGACTTTGTAGAGATGTTTGTCGGTGTGGGCGCCTCTCGCGTTCGGGACCTTTTTATCCAGGGAAAGAAGAATGCCCCCTGTATTATCTTCATTGACGAAATTGACGCGGTAGGTCGACATCGCGGCGCTGGGATGGGTGGCGGACACGATGAACGTGAGCAGACGCTCAATCAACTTTTGGTTGAAATGGACGGCTTCGAGAGCAACGAGGGAGTTATTCTCATCGCGGCAACGAACCGGCCAGATGTGCTAGACCCAGCACTTTTAAGACCTGGAAGATTTGATCGCCGGGTGGTGGTATCAAGGCCAGACCTTTCTGGGCGTCTGGGCATTCTCAAGGTGCACTCAAAGCGAGTTCCGCTTGCGCCGGATGTTGACCTGAACACGGTTGCTCGAGGTACGCCCGGATTCTCTGGGGCCGACTTAGAAAGCCTGGTCAATGAAGCTGCACTGTATGCTGCTCGCAAGAACAAGAGTTTTGTCGAGAAGGATGACTTCGAATACGCCAAAGACAAAGTCATGATGGGTGCAGAGAGGAGATCCATGTTGCTCTCGGACAAGGAGAAACTTACCACGGCATACCATGAAGCCGGTCATGCGCTTGTAGCAAAGAAGCTTCCAAACGCCGATCCGGTTCATAAGTTAACTATTGTTCCTCGTGGGATGGCGCTTGGTTTGATGCAGCAGCTTCCGGAGGCAGACCGTCATACCTATTCACGTTCGTACTGGATGGATCAATTGGCGGTATTTTTCGGTGGTCGTGTGGCCGAAGAGCTCGTTTTTCAGGACATGAATACTGGAGCAAGCTCCGATCTTCAGCGAGCCACAGAGATCGCTCGTCGAATGGTGTGTGAATGGGGAATGAGTGAAAAAATCGGGCCAGTTCACTACAGCACTAAAGAAGAACACGTCTTTATGGGGAAAGAGTTCGGAAAGGCGCGTGAACACTCCGAGAGTATCCAGTTGGAGATCGACGGAGAGGTTAAAAATATTTTGCAGCGTCAATACGAGCTTGCAAAGAGTGTCGTCAGTGACAATTTGGAGATACTTCACGCGATGGCGAAGGCGGTGGTAGAGCGCGAGACTCTGGATGCCGATGATATCGAGAAGATTATGCGGGGAGAGTCGTTACCTCCGGGACCTCGAGGCGGGGGAATTTCTCCAGAGGGAACTCCCGCTGGAGACGCCAGTGCAGCGAGTACGGTGTCCGTCTCGGCGTAGCGGACGGTCGTTACCTGTCACTGTTAGGGTAGCCGTTGTAATAGGCTTGCCGGATGCCCGACAGACAGGATCGTGCCTGTCTTGCGGGTCATGAGTTCTCTGATCTCGCTGTCTATGGGCTTGCTGTCTGTAGGCTTGCTGTCTGGGGGCTTGCTGTCCACTGTGCGGCATAAAGAGTAAATTTTCACGGATGGATCACCCTAGTGCCTTTAAGCGAGATGGCGTTGACCTCATCGAAGTTGGTTCAGCTGCTCGATATTCTTATCGTTTCAACGCTGATCTATCGGGCACTTCTGGTCATCAGGGGCACCCGGGCCGCTCCGATGCTCGGAGGTCTTACGGTCATCGCGGTCGTTTATTTTGTTGCAAAGCCTCTTGGCCTAGTAACCCTTGCCTGGCTCATTGATAATTTCCTCAGTTCGATTATTTTGGTTGTTGTCGTGATATTTCAGGACGAGATTCGGCGAGCGCTTACAAAAGTGGGCGTGCAGCCCTTCCTCCTGAAAGGTGCGAGAGGGCTCGGCGACAAGACCATTGAAGACATGGTTCTCACCGTTTCAAAGTTAGCCAAGGCCCGCCTTGGTGCTCTGATTGTGCTGCAAAGGGATGTTGGTCTCGATGATTTCCTCGAAGAAGGAGTTGCGCTGGATGCCCTTGTGAGCAGAAAGCTGCTTTACGGTATTTTCGTGAAAGAATCGCCCCTACACGATGGCGCCGTAATTATCGAGGGAGACCGGATCAAAGCTGCTGGCTGTGTTCTGCCCCTGAGTTACAACCCAGACCTCGATCCAAATCTTGGAACTCGGCACCGTGCAGCCCTTGGTCTATCAGAGCGGTCAGATGCCGTCGTGATCGTTGTTTCTGAAGAGAGCGGTACTACCTCTGTTGTATCTGACGGGAGGCTCCACCGAAATTTAGAGGCTCCCGCCTTGCGTGACCTTCTTGATGGTTTTTCTCGGTCAACCGGTGCATCGTTTGTGAAGCGGTCTCAGGCCACAAGAAGGAGCTCTGAGCCATCATGAAGAATCTTGCCCTGAAGGCCTTTTCGGTACTTCTCGCCGTCGTTCTCGCGTATGCAGTGAACAGTGAGAGCAATTCAAGTGTGGTAAGTCTTGTGGTCCCTATCGAGGTAAAAAATCTCCCTGGCGATCGGGTGATAGTGCGCCCGACGAAGCGTAGTGTGCAAATTACGATCAAGGGGCCCTCCTTTATGATCGGCCCCGTAGCCTCGTCGCCCCCTGCAATTCTGGTGAAGCTTCCTGATCAGGTCGAAGCTCGGCATTCAGTATCGTTTAACGCGTCGGATGTAGTACTACCTCCGGGTGTGGATGTTCTCGGGTTCGAACCAGCTGAAATGGAGCTCGTGCTTGAGTCACTTGAACGTCGAGAAGTAAAGATTGAGGTACCTCGGCTTGGGCAGCTCGCGAAGCAGTTAACCCTTGAAGGGATTGAGTTAAGCCCCAAGGTGTTGGTGATTACGGGGCCTCACTCTGAGGTACGTCAGGTACGATCGGTAGAGACCGATCCTCTAGATTTACGTGAAATAGTAAAGTCTTCGACGGTTGAACTAAGAATCCGCATCCCTGGCTCTCAGACGATCGGATCAACTGATCGTGTCATAGCCCATATTGAGGTGGCAGGCATTCCAACTCAGCGAGTGCTGAAGGGTCGTCCTGTTGAATTGCGCTCGTCGCCAGACCTCGTCGGATCTGAGTTAGTCCCTACCGAGGTGGCAGTTACTATATCGGGTAGTCAGGAGGCTGTTGACGTATTGGACCCGGCGACCGTAGTACCATTTGTTCGAATAAAGAGCGGGTTAGAGATTCCCGTCCGTCAGGTTCCTGTTGATGTCGAGCTGCCACCAGGAATACGACTTGTTCGAGTTGAACCGTCGGAAGTGATAGTCAAGGCAGATGGAGATCGTAAAGAGAGTGTTCCCTCGGCCCCGACTGCCAAGGGAAAACGAACTGCCAGGCGGTAGTAAAAGAAACGGGTATTTGGTTGAGAGAGTGTGAGATGGCGCAAGAACGGAAGTTTTTCGGAACAGATGGAATTCGAGGTGTAGCCGGAGTATCACCGCTAGACCCTGAGTCGCTGGTTCGCCTTGGAAAGGCTTTAGCACAGATCGTCATTAAGGGTGATCACAAGCGGCGGATCCTTGTGGGGAAGGATACTCGGCTCTCTGGCTACATGATCGAAAGTTCGTTAGCTGCTGGAATTACAGCGATGGGCGCAGACTTGATGCTAGTAGGCCCGATTCCTACCCCGGGAATAGCGTACCTGACGCGGAGTATGCGCGCCGATATCGGTATCATGATCTCTGCTTCGCACAACCCATTTGAGGATAATGGAATTAAGATCTTCGGTTCTGACGGCTTTAAGCTTCCGGATGATCAAGAGTTAGAAGTGGAGAAGCTGATGGAGGCTGCGTTGCTTGACGGCAAAGCAGTGGACCCCGGTCTTATCGGGAAGGCAGCTCGAATTAATGACGCAGTAGGGCGCTATACAGTCTTTCTGAAGGAGTGCTTCCCTCGGGAGTATTCACTTGAAGGGTACAGAATTGGCCTCGACTGCGCGAACGGTGCCGGCTACGTCGTCGCGCCGCAGACTTTCACGGAGCTAGGCGCCGAGGTTGTATCCCGCGGCGTAAGCCCCAATGGACGAAATATTAATGCGGGGTTCGGAAGCCTATACCCAGAAGTTGTTGCGAAGCTTGTGGGCGAACACAAGCTCGATATTGGTATTTGCCTCGATGGTGACGGTGACAGGTGCATCCTCGTCGATGAGAAGGGGCGGGTGTTAGATGGTGACGTCATTCTGGCAATCTGTGCCCTTGATCTTTCAGAGCGGGGCCTTCTCAAACACAACGCGGTAGTCGCCACAATTATGTCAAATCTGGGGCTTGATAGGCTGCTCACGGCGTCAAAGATTAAGGTGCTGAGGGCCCAGGTGGGCGACCGAGCTGTGCTCGAGGAGATGCTGAGAGAGGGTTGTATTCTGGGCGGAGAACAGTCGGGCCACACAATCTTCAGAGAATGTTCGACAACTGGGGACGGTATTCTTTCTGCACTAATGGTGCTCGGAGTCATGTGTCGCAAGCAGAAACCGCTCTCCGAGCTCGCCTCGCAGTTCGTGCGCTTTCCACAAAAGCTGATAAACATAAAGGTACTTCAAAAACCGCCGCTAGGTTCGATTGAGCCGCTGGTAAAGGCGATCGAACAAAAAGAGCGTGAGCTCGGCGCTTCAGGCAGAATTTTGGTACGGTATTCAGGTACTGAGAATAAAGCCCGCATCATGGTGGAGTGTGAGAGCGACGAGGAGTGTCGTCGCCACGCGCAGGATCTCGCTGAGATCCTTGAGCGAGAGATTGGAGCCGTGTGAAGTCTTATCGACTCGGCAGCTTCGGTAGCGTAACCCTCCCGGGGCCCGAGCCCGAGTGGCGAGAACTTCCGAGCGCTCTTGAGATGAGAGCATTTGAGGGGCGCGCAATAGCGACGGGCACTTCAGCTCTTCAACTAATGGAACGTGCTGGCGAAGCGTTGCTCCGAGAAGTGCAAAGTTCTTGGAGTAGTAAATCTAGAATCGTCATCTTATGCGGTCCTGGAAACAACGGGGGAGATGGACTCGTTGCCGCAAGGCTTCTCCGAGAGCAGGGTTTCTCGGTGACAGTTTTCGCACCGGCGAGTGAGAAGTTCTCTGCGGAGTGGTTGACTCAGCTAGAGTTGACCCAGCTGGAGCCGGTTAATGGCGTTTCGTTTTACCCGAGAACACCTGAGTGTCTCCCCCAGAGTATAGGAACCGCGGCTTCAGCGGATGATGTTCTTTCGGCACTGAAGGAATGTCACCTCGTTATCGACGCACTCCTCGGTATCGGCCAGAGATGTGCACCCCGTGGTGCTATGGGTGAGATGGTAGTGCTTCTCAATGGAGTATCCGCTCAGCGCGGTGACTTGCAGGTTCTCTCGGTGGATGTTCCGACAGGTATTGATGCAGACTCAGGGGCGATCTTCGAACCTTGCGTCGTAGCGAATCTGACGGTCACTTTTGCAAGGGTGAAGCGGGGTATGATGCAGTTTCCTGCTCGCGCTACATGCGGCCGGATTGCGGTGTACGACATCTCTCTTAACGGTTCGAGCTCGGCGGAGTTCTCGATGACCACTGGGGACGCCGCGCTCGTTCGGCAGCAGTTAGCGCCTGACGTCCACAAGGGTAGCAAAGGGCACGTTCTCGTCGTTGCGGGCTCCCGTGAAATGGCGGGAGCTGCTCAACTTTCGTCAATGGCTGCACTGCGTGCCGGTGCGGGGCTTGTGACCTGTGTACTCGATCGATCTTGGTCCGAGGCTGGTTGGGCAGCACCTGAGGTAATGCGTCACTACATTGATCGCGGCGAGGAGCGTTTCTCCCCGGCCTATCTGGACGGTGTTATTGATCTGCTTTCTTCGGTATCAGCAGTCGCTCTGGGCCCGGGGCTTGGATTAGGGGACGGCGTGCAGCAGTTTGTGGTCGAACTCATGGAGATTCTGTTGCAGCGAGATATTCCTACCGTTGTTGACGCAAGCGCTCTACACCACATTGCTAGTTCGTCTTTCCGATTTCGCGCGGGCCGCGTAGTTTGCACCCCGCACCCCGGCGAGGCAGCAGTACTCCTGGGCTGTTCGAGTTCTGAGATTCAGCGTGATCGATTCTTAGCGGCCAGAAAGCTTGCCACATTGTACGAGGCAACCTTTCTTCTGAAGGGTGCAGGAACGTTAATCTACCAGGGCGGCGCAGGTGTGGTGGTGCCACGGGGGACTCCGGCGTTGGCGACGGCCGGCAGCGGAGATATTTTAACGGGGATAGTTGCCGCCTTCTTGGCTGCTGGCCAAGATCCAAAAACGGCAGCGGTACATGCATGTCATGCACACGGTGTGGCAGGTGAGCAGGCGACAGTGCGGCGAGGAGGGGCGATCGTTGCTAGCGATCTCCTGGCTGAACTTGCGAGCACAATCTAACGGGACCGCAGGCGAATCAGAGCAAGAAAAGCAGCTACTGCGACTGCAAAACCGACTACTATAATAGCGACTGCCCTGCCATTCGATGCGGGAGGGGGCGCCGTGGCCGTGCCCGTTGCCGGTAACGGAGGGGGTGCCTCCCGAAACGAAATAGACCGGACGATACCTCTGGCGGTTGACTCGGAGAGGCGAAACGCCCTTTGGTGATCGAGGATCGTCATCGTAAAGAGACGGTCCTCTCGGGAGAAAACTGCAACAACAGCCTTCATCAGTCGTTCCAGTGAAGTGTAGTCAATTGTTACTTCGAGTACTTCAACTCCCCCAATGTGTAGAACTTCCTGTTTAGTGGCTATGGCGTCCGTAAGGCCAATCGCCTTGTAACTTTGAATAATATCGGCAACTCGTCGGTCGACAGGTAGGCCGGTGAGCCCCTGATTGAGCGGCTCGCGAATAACATTAACATTCGGATAACCCGAACCAGGCCCACGAAAGGCACACTGGACAGCAGCGAATTGGTTATCTGTTAGTTCCCACTCGACCGGTACCGTCAGCGAGAGTTCGGAGTTGCCACATCGAGTGGTGTTGCCGTTCTCATTAAAAGAAGCAGTGGCCTCTGTTGAACCTAAAAGAGCGCACACAAATGGGGCGCTAAGATAGATTTGTTTAACCCACTTGTAGAAAGAAGGGGTGAAAAGTACCAAAATGGCCGTATTGTGGGTATTTCTGATCATTAGCTGCATCATTTTATATTGATCTATCCGACATTATGAATCTATCATTGCCGATATTGACCTGTTTCGACGAGAGTAATTTCCTAGTTAGAAATTAAATCTCTTGCAGGGAACCACTATTTTTTGTTGAAGCAACGTCAAGCTATAAAGTAAAAAAGCGCGCTCGCTCACTCCAGGATTACCACCGATCGAAATGCTCACTGCGGAAGTAGTACGGGGCAAAGGTGGTACGGGAAGGGGCGAGAAAAGTAGACGAAAGAACCCACTCGCACGAGGCAGTAAACGCAATCGCTAAGGGGTGGTGAAATCAGGGGCGGTAGTTTCGCACACTAAGGTTAGCAGAGCTTCGAAGGCACTCCGCAGGGGTGTCTAGGGGCGCTCTCTTAGGAATTTCACACCTCGGCGAAATACAAGTTTAGCTGAAGAAACGAGTAGATTGTGTATTTAGGAGAACAATCATATGGCAAAGAAGCCAGCCAAACCGGCAAAGAAAGTAGTGAAGAAAGTAGCACCAAAAAAAGTTGCTAAGCCAGCAAAGAAAGTTGCAGCACCCGCAAAGAGTCCAGCAAAAGGCGTTCCCTCTGCGCAGAAAGCTCGGGCAGCAACGAAACCACGAAATACGGCTACTTATAGCTACACTCAGTCAGAGTTCGTAGAGAACATTCGCGCATTCTTGGGGCTCACAAAGCGATCAGAAGCGAAGATGATCATCGAAGACATCGCGCTTTTTGTAACAGAGTCGCTTCGTAAGGGGTACAAGATTCCTCTTATGGGTCTTGGAAAGCTTTATGTACGTGAGACGAAGGCTCGTAGTGGCCGCAATCCTGCTACAGGCGAGATCATTCAGATTCCTAAGCGCAAGCGTGTGAGATTCACAGCTGCTAAGGCTTTGAAGGATCAGGTGCTTTAGTTTCAGAAGGCTCTGCTTTTCGCCTGAGTCTGCAAGGTGAGGGGGTAGCAGGGCCACGAAACTTGGCGCAAGCTAGCGGCGCAGAGAGGCAACTCTTTGCGCCGCTTTTTAGTTTATGCCCGTTATGCTTGTAGACCCAGAAATTTTTCTAAAAATTTTCGACGATGCAATTCGGTGAGGACGATATGTCAGAAATTATAATCTCCAAAGATTCTGTTGTTGAGGCCTTGAAGACTGTTGAGGATCCGGAGCTCTTCTTAGATATCTGGTTTCTGGGGTTAATCTACAACATAGCCATAGACAATGATGAGGTTGTCATAGATATGACCTTTACCTCTCCTATGTGTCCTGCCGGCCCGCAGTTAAAAGGCGAGGTACAGAGCAAGGTCGGCGCAATTCCAGGGGTCAAAAGTGTTGTCGTAAATATCACATTCCAACCGCCCTGGGAGCCATCAGATGAGGTAAAAGGGATGCTAGGGATGATGTGATAAAAGCATTCGAAGTTTAAGGGTCAACGAACGTAGCCACGATGAAATACACCTCCGACCATCTCCTCCTTCAAGATACACTTCGTAGATTCCTCGAAGAACACGTGTCGATGGAGTATCGAAAAACTCGGGTCTCGACTGGAACGCGAGTCGATTCAGGGCTGCTCAAAGAGATTGATACCCTCGGGTTATCTGAAGGGTTTAGGGGGCCGAATGCGCCGTTTGGCTTCATTGAGCTGGGTATCCTCGCGCACGAGTGCGGTAGGGCACTTATGCCCGAGCCAATTGTTGATCGACTCCTTGTGGAGTGCTGCCTACCGTTGATGCTTTCGGCTGAGAGCGATGGCTTTCTGAGCGCGGCCTTTCTGAAAGATGGCCGGGCTCCCGGTGC
>JAYVGZ010000138.1:0-2188 GCA_043771805.1 Pseudomonadota bacterium | reverse complement strand
TTAGCGTACGCATCAACCCCGCGTCTTCTGTTGATTTAATTATCGGTTTTCGCAGCTTCCGCAAACACAATTTCTTTCGTTTCTTCCACGAGCGGTTCTCAGATGACTCTTTCGACTTTCCTACCACCCTACCTCCGGCAGACATTCAGGCCCCCCCCCTCTTTCCCTTGGCACCCCGGCCCGCATGCCCGACCAAGTTTATACCCGAGCCCCTGACACAATTGCTTCCTTTGATTGTCGGTGCCCTCCAACGACCGACATTGAAACTTATCCCTATACGTCCTCGTATCCCGGGCACTCAGTTCGCCCCTGATGCATCCGCCCGTACCATCTTTGTGCAGACGTACGGACCGTAACCGGACGACACATCCGTACGAGAGCCTCGTACCGTTCGCTTCCTCACCGCGACCGTCGACAGGGTTACACAGGAGAGTGTCGTACCAGCAGTTTCAGTACCACTCTCTCTGCATCCGCCACCGGCTACACCTCTGGCTTCCGCTGTTCTAGACACAGCCTTTGTACTTCCGGCCGCTGCCACTCCACCCCCGCATGATCAACCACTTTCGCCACATACTCCTCTGGTTCATCCACATGACCTGTGTTCACCCAGCTCGCCACCTCTCCCGTCGAGTGCAACTCAGCTGATCCCTGACCCCTGCACACCAGCGACTAGCGACACTTCGCCTCTCACCCCAGCGCCTAATCACCGTAAGGCAAAGAGAAAGCTTCGCTCCTCACTTACTAGTGCGGATGATACCTCATCACTGAGTATCTTAGCAGCGCTTCTGGACGACGTGTCGCACCCTGAGGCGACAACGACTACACCCCTTCCACGAGGGGTCGTCCTTGCGATGGATTACATCGACAACGAGAAGGTTGATACTTTTGGAACGTATGTTGACACGCCACCACCAATAACCCCGCCTTCCCTCGCTTTTCTTGACGAGATTTCTTTCGGAGGATCACCCGAACTGCAACTTCAATTACGGGCTCTCTGCACAGAGTTTGCCGACATTTTTAGCGATGACCTCCCGGCCCAGCCTGCGGATTTAGTTCCGTTCGAGATACACGTCGATCCCACAAAATGGGAGTGCCCTGGAAATCGTACTGCTGTCCGACCCCAATCCGCGTTGAAGATGACCCACATTCAGAAGCATATTGATTCTATGCTAAAGTCTGGCATCATCGAAAGGGCTGAGACCCCCTATTACAGTCATCCGGTCATTGTTCAGAAGACCGTGGACACCTTCCGTTTCTGCGTTGATTACCGCGGACTTAACCTCGCCACGGAACAAGCCAGTTGGCCGATTCCAAACATTACGTCTTTATTTAACCGGATCAGTGCCCACCAACCCGATATCTTCGGTGTTATGGACCTCACTTCCGGGTACCATCAAGCCCCGTTAGCGCCTTCCGCGCGTAAGTACACCGCTTTCCTCTGTTTCGCAGGATTATACCAGTTTACCCGTCTGCCGTTCGGCCCTAAGCGCGCACCTTCTTACTTTCAGGAACAGATGGTTTCCCGTGTGCTGATAGGCCTTGTTTACACAATTTGTGAGATTTATTTAGATGACGTTCTCATCTACGGCAAGGGCAACGACGAGTTCGTTAGCCGAACGAGGCAGGTTTTCACACGTTTTAGACTGCGTAGGATCCGCCTGAAGGCAAAGAAGACTAAACTGGGCCATGGTCAGATTGAATACGTCGGGAAGGAAATCTCGTCGAAAGGATTGTCCATGTCCGCGTCAAAGATTCACGCCTTTTTAGATATTGCACGTCCTCCCGATGTTACTTCTCTTCGGAAGTTTCTGGGCGTGGGTAATTACTTCCGTGGTTTCATAAAGGACCATTCCAACATTGTTGCGCCTTTGTTCCACATGCTTAAAGGAGACCAGATGAAGAAACGGACAGTACTTACATGGACCCCGGCCACGGAACAGGCCTTCGAGAACCTTCGCACAATGATTTCAAATTGCCCCCTCCTATACTTCGTTGATTCCACTTCGCCCATTATTCTCCGTACAGACGCCAGCGATTACGGCATCGGAGGGGTACTTTTTCAAACCATTAATTCCGTTGACCACCCCATTGCTTTCGTTAGCAAATCTTTGACCGATATTCAACTTCGGTGGTCTGTTATTCAAAAGGAGGCCTTCGCAATCTTCTATTGTTGCAACGTTCTCGATTA
>JAYVGZ010000137.1:0-9919 GCA_043771805.1 Pseudomonadota bacterium | reverse complement strand
CTCCTGGCATACCCAATTAATGGGCACCTGACGCAGCGGGGTCAAAAGCTCGTTGCGGAGGTGGTGCTTCGGCGATCGGCGTTTCTCCAGAACCTCTGCAAAGCTCCGTAACTCGGCACCAGGTGACAAAAGGGCGATCGACAATGCCGAGGTCCGTGAGAAATCCAGGTTAGCAGATACGCTACTGCTTAAGCGAGCTTCGTATGGCCTGTCGAAGCAGAAACGAGCGTTTGGCACCGTCTGTTACTTCGACTAAATTGTCATAAAGCTGCGGGTCTACGAGTAGTGCACCCAGGGTGCCGGTTCCCTTCGCTAATGCCTCGGTTGCTACACGCATGTTATCGGCAGTTTCAGTGAAGGACGTCAAAACTTCCTCGAATTTTTTCTTCACAGCCCCCGGTTCAACCTGAGTGTAGACGAGATCGTGGAGTAGGCCCCCTCCATTTTTCGCCGCTGCAACAACATCTGCTAATTCGCCGGACACCCGTGCAATGTTTTGAGCCATAGCAGACATCTGGCTAACAGTCTTCTCGCCACCAGGGGCGTAGATCAGGGCATTCAAGACCCCTTTACCAGTCTTTACCTCTGCCACTAAATCACTTACGTCCTTCGATGCCTTAGCGAAACCATCCACGAGCTTTGCCCCTTCTTTCTCCGAATATATAAGTCTGTGAACGAACCCGTTTTCAGTTCGGACTGCTGAGAGAATATCTGAGACACTCGAAGCGGCTTCGCCGAAATGGGCGAGGGCTTGAGGAGTGAGCCCTTCGAGGGCCTTGTTTATACGTTCACTTATTTGAGTGGTGTTCTCTACGGCGGCCTGAGCGCGGCTCAAGATCTGGGTAATATCGGCTATCTCGCTCGATTGAAGATGCGACTTCGGCGGCAGCGATTGTGTCGCACTCCCCGGAGCAATTGATATAAATCGATCTCCTAGAAGGCCTGCTGTTTCGATCGACACTCCACTATCGGTGCGGATTCTGTCGAGGTAATCCTCGTTGATCAGGAGACTCACATGTACCTTAAAATCGAGTAGGTCTTGGGAGAATCCTACTTTTGCGACGCGGCCGATCGGGATACCGCCTAAACGCACTGGAGCCCCAACGGCGAGGCCCTTTACGTCGTTAAATTCCGTAAAGTATTCGACCTGGCTCGCAAAGATCTGGCGCTCTCTTCCCATGATAATAATCAGGAACCCAACGAGCGCGAGGCTCCCTACAACGAATAAACCGGCCTTGATCTCATTACGTACCTTCATATCTCTTCCTTCCAACGACCAGCGATAAAGTCAGCGACGAACTGATTCTCTTGAGAAACTGTGTCGACTGGGCCATCTGCTACGATCTTCCCTCCGTTCAAGAGCATCCAGCGATCCGAGATCCGGCGCGCGCTCGCAATGTCGTGAGTCACCACCAGAGAAGTTATCCCGTGCACCTCTTTAAATTTGACAATCAGCTCATCAATCATGCGGGTAGAAGTCGGGTCAAGGCCGGTTGTAGGTTCGTCATACAACATGATTCTTGGCGATGTTGCGAGTGCTCGAGCCAACCCTACCCGTTTCTTTTGACCACCTGAGAGCTGGGACGGGACTTTCTTCTCAATACCCGGCAATCCTACCATCTCAAGTCTGCTCGCCACTACTTCACGTAGTGTCTGTTCATTAGTCTCACCCCGCTCGCGCAGCCCGTACGCGATGTTCTCAAAAATTGAGAGAGAGTCAAAGAGCGCTGCCCCCTGAAAAAGCATGCCAGCTGTAACGCGAACTTCGCGGAGCTCTTCTTCTGTAAGGGTGTTCATGTCTCTGCCGGTAACGGAGACAACCCCTTTCGAGGCAAAGATAAGACCGATAATGAGTTTCAAGACGAGCGTTTTGCCGGCACCGCTCGGGCCGAGGAGGGTTGTCACTTCTCCGGGATTAAGAGCAAACGAAAGACCATCGTGCACCATGTGAGAGTCGAACTGAACTCGTACATCGCGAAACTCAATAATCGGAGTACTCGCACCCGTCTGCGCCACTGTGCTCTGGGTACCTGCTGCTTTGATAGTCATTTGTAGGTGAGAAGGATCAGAAATTTAGTGATGAAAAAATTTGAGATAAACACTGAGAGTGAGCCGGTAACGACTGCTGCTGTCGTCGTAATCCCAACGCCCTCTGTTCCGCCGCGCACTGTGAGGCCCTTGAAGCACGCTATCGAGACCACTATCAGCCCAAAAAAGACACTTTTGATGAGGCCGTCAGTGACGTCTCGGATCTGTACTGCATAAAGGTACGACCGGTAGTACTGGAATGCCGGTATATTGAGCTCAAACACTGAGACAAACCACCCACCACAGATCCCCGTAATAACGGCGACGCCAGTAAGGAGCGGCATGCAAAGTGTGCCTGCTACGATGCGCGGTGTAATCAGCCGTTGAATGGGGTTGGCCCCGAGAGCGCGAATTGCATCGACCTGCTCTGTAACAGTCATTGATGCTATCTCTGCGGCTATTCCCGCGCCGACTCGGCCACACACCATAATAGCAGTGAGCACAGGGCCCAGTTCACGAGCGAGCGCTAGGCCGACGAGGTTTCCAACGTAGTTTTTAGCGCCGAACCTGTGCAGTCCATAAGCGGTCTGCATAGCAAGCACCATCCCGGTGAACACGGCTGTTAAAAGCACGATTGGAACAGAGCTGATTCCGATCCAAACGATCTGCCGACTGGTTTCACGCACGCTGATGCCGTTGTTCAAGATGTCTCGGACAACATCGACCATCATGTGAGCATAGGCGCCAAGGGATCGAAGGTGTGTCTTGAAAGGGAGCATCCTATTCATCCTTCGTTTGAGCCTCTCTCTTGGCGCACGGGAATCGTTGACGAAAGGCTTGCCTGAGCGGCACTCAGCTCAGCAGTCGAACTCGGTGGAAGCTCTGTTACCGCACTGACATCCTGGGGCGGTGAAGCACCGGCGGGGACACGGCTGCCTCGAGGTGGCGTGGCAAAGTCTTCCCCAAGACCATCAATTCCTACCCGCTGCGCAAGGAGCGTGGCTGCGGTTTGAAACATTGCTATCTGGGTCTCGCGGGCAATTGTCTCCTGCGCCTGATTCTCAGAGAGGCTTGCTGGGGCCTTTTCGAGAGACGCTTGCCACACCACAAGGTCCGTCACGCATGAGTCGTGCCTTACCGTGAAGGTTGAGATTAAGATTGGGTCAACATCCAGTGTGCCCTCTACAACGGAGCGTAAAGCCTTTGAGCTTCCGAGATTCACCGCTTCTTGGTTGAGGACCTTGAGGTTTGTAATCCCGACCAGAAGCTGCCTCGTGGTTGCGCGGTGTGAAAACTTCTCTGAAACACCACAATCCTTAACAACCGTCACAAACATTGGAGCCGAAGCGCCAGCGCATCGGTAGATTGTAGGATTGCGCTGCTCTGCTACGGCAGAGCAGTCCGGAATCTGCGTCAATGTTGTTGGCGCAAGCGGGAAAGACTCGCTTGTATCGGCCGCCTGAAGCGAGCAGGAAGTTACCGTCACCGCCGCAAAAAATGCCAGGAGCGTGCGGGGAAGGTAGGCGGTGCCGGAGTAAGTTGGACTAGTAGGGCGCATCGAGAGCTTTTCTTTTCAAGGTATTTTTTTCTGGGAAAGTTCTTTCCTTAAAGACACACGACTTACGAAGTCTCCCGAAGCGGTAGCCTTAATTAAAATCTGGCGGTAGCCTCAATTACAAGAGATAACATAACAAAGGTTACTCGCACATGAGTACCCCAGTTTGACAACTCTGTTTAGAACTACTGTCTAGAACTACTGTCTAGAACTACTGTTGAGCGTCTAACGTGCTCTACCCTTTAGAGCTGGAAGTGCGCCAACGCACAAGCGCCAAATGATACACCTTCATAACGTTTCAAAGTGTTATCCGCCAGATCAGGCTGCGATAAAAGGGCTTGATCTCAAGGTAGAGCAGGGTGAATTCCTTTTTGTGGCAGGAGCTAGCGGAGCCGGAAAAAGCACCCTCCTCAGGCTCCTTTTCGGGGCCGAGAAGGCAAGCACTGGAGAGGTGCTTGTGGGGGGAAGAAATTTGGCAAGTATCGGACGAGATGGGGTCGCGGCCTTACGGCGTGAGGTGGGGGTTGTCTTCCAAGACTACAAACTTCTTCCTCGTCGCAGTGTTCTTGATAATGTGGCCTACGGGCTCGAGGTACTGGGGGTTGCAGCCAGGGAGCGTAAACGTTTAGCGCTTCTTCTTCTTCACGCAATGGGGTTGCAGGACCGTTCTGAAGCCTACCCTATTACTCTCTCAGGTGGTGAGCAGCAGCGTGTTGCGATAGCGAGGGCGCTTATAAGAAAGCCTAGAATGATTCTTGCCGACGAGCCCACGGGTAACCTAGACAACGATATGAGTAGGAGGGTGTTTGACTTGCTCTTAGAGGCGAACTCTGCCGGTGTCACCGTTATAATTGCGACTCATAATCTATCGATTATTGAGGAGCTCAACCGCAGAACGATCGTGCTGGATCGCGGGCGAATCATCGGCGATTTTGCGAACGCTGGGGGGCTTGCGAAGTCGTAGCCTATGACTCCAAAGATTGAACCAACACCAATAGGGCTCACTAAGATATGGGCAGAGGGGCAGGGGGTAGAGCACGTCTCACCGTTTGCGCTCCTGTCGCATGTTGTGCGCCGAGCAATTGAGAACCTTGCGCGATCCCCTGTCACGGCGTCGCTCACAGTGATTACGATTGGGATTGCACTCTTCTTGCTGGGGATGTTTGTGCTTCTTGTTCAGAACAGCAACTCCGCGGTTTCAGGTCACGGGGTCGAAGTGCTGGTTAACGTGTTTTTAAAAGATTCTGTTTCGGAAGATGCAGCTCGGCTTTTTTCGAAAGAGCTCCACGATCGAGTTGCGTCGTTCGTTGAAGTACCATCGGGATCGACCAAAGTTACCTACCGTGATAAGGCGCAGGCCCTCAAAAACTTCAGAGCCGTTTTGGGCGAGGACGCTGATGCATTGGAGGGATTGGATTCAGATAATCCCTTGCCGGCGTCCCTCGACATTTCGCTGGATAATCCCGAGGTAGCAGACGCCCTGTTTGCGAAGCTCTCCGAGGCATATAGTTCGGACCCACGGGTGGAAGCTGTGCGGTACAGCAGGGGCGCGGTCAGGCAGCTGCAACGCATTCTGCACGTGGTTGAATTCGGCGGTGGAGTAGGGGTTCTCTTCCTCCTCGTCATCACCGGATTTATCATTGCCAATACTATCAAGTTGGCTCTTTACGCCCACCGGGTTGAAGTAGAGATAATGCAGCTGGTCGGGGCGAAGCGAAGCTCTATTTTTGCGCCGTACATGCTTGAGGGTGGTGTTCAAGGGGTGCTCGGTGCCGTGTGTGGACTCGTGTTGGTTTATGCTGCCTACCTGTTTCTTCGAGACGTAATGAGTGAGACGGATGTGCTGCAGTTCATCTTTCCACAGTACCGTTTTCTATCGTTCGGGGCGCTCTTCGCTATCGTAGGCGCCGGCGCTGTTGTCGGTATGAGTGGGAGCTTTTTGGCAGTCCGCCGCTTTTTGACTGAAGATTAACGGAAAGACTGATGCTGCGGTATCTCTGCCTACTTTTACTGTTCCTTGGTGCGGCTCCGGGCGCAATACACGCACAGCCGAAGAAGCAGCCCCAGGATCCGCGCCAGATCGAAGCACGGCTAACAGAGATACGGTTTCAGGTTGACTCGGGAGAATCCGAAATTGCAGCGCTCAAGACACAGTTCAATGATCTCATTAAAGAGCGAAAGAACATTGAACGTGCAGTTCAAAAAATAAAAGAAGATGAGCAAAAACTTCTGCGGCGGGTCAGTGCGCTGACGCTCGCGCGCACGAATCTCACTGTAAGTTTAAGTGACGCGCAGCAGGAGATGGAGCGTCACTCGGAAGCCCTACGAGCGCGGCTGCGGGCTCTCTACAAGGCATCCATGAGTTCGATGACTGGGCAGCTTGTGTGGAGGGGAACTGGGGCTGAGGTCGAGCGGGTTGCTATGTATGCAAAGTCGCTTAAGCGGCACGATGATGAACTATTTCGAGCAGTGCGTATTTCTGTCGATCGCGTGGTCACAAAACGAAAGGAGCTTGATACTGCAGTTCTTCAGGAACAGGAGGTCCAATCAGCGTTACATGCGAGTCAACAAGAGGGCGAAGGCCAGATTACAAAACTGAAGGCACTGGGCGTGCAGCTTGCAGGTAAGAAAAAAGCTGCGGAGAAGGAACTTGGCAAACTTCGGGCAGAGGCAGATAGACTAGAGCTTTTTATCGCTTCTCTTACTCGCGGTGAGGTTCAAGTAGAGGATCAGCCGACGGCAACGCCAGCGAGTGCTGCTGTTGAAAAGGTTGATCCAAAAGAAGTTGCCCCTGTAGCTGAGGCGAGACCCCAGGATTCCGCCCCGTCGCAACTTGTCGGTCTTTTTGCGCGAGGCGTCAAGGCCTCAGCACCATTGGCGGGTCGGGTGATTCAACCCTTCGGCAAGATTCGAGTAGCCTCGTTTGCGGACATGATCTTTAGTAAGGGCCTCGAGTTTTCAAGCTCCCCCGGTGTCGATGTGGTAGCGGTGGCACTGGGAAAGGTAGCATTCGCAGGAACAATGCCGGGCTACGACACGGTCGTTGTGCTCGATCACGGGGCACGCAGCTATTCGCTGTACGGTCGGCTCGGGCAAAGTCTCGTAAAGGTTGGTGAGTTTGTGCAGCAGAGGCAGCGCGTGGGAACGACCGGAGAGCCGGATGAGAAAGGGCGAAACTTCTACTTTGAAGTACGGAAAAACGGAGCGCCTGTTAACCCAAGCTCAGTGGTGAAGATGCAATAAAGGGGACGCATTGGAGAGACTTTCACCTCTTCTTCTGCGTCCCCTTAATTGCTTCGGGCGATTTTTTAAAAAAATTACCCTTGGTACATCACATCGAAATGCTTCTGTGCGCTGACCACCGCATGGCGCATCATGTCTTCTACCCGGCCGGTCTCGCGAACTGCCATGGCTTGCATGAGCTCCTTCATCTTAATCTCGGCCGCTGCTTTTTCGCAGGCGTCCCAGCTCAAGATGCTCCGTATCACCCGATCAACACCCTGCGCCTCGTTGTCGTAGGCTCGTACCTGCATATCGTGCCCGAACCAGCGCGAGTATTTCGCCTCCTGCACCAGCTGCGCGATCGCAATGTTTATACCATTGATCTTGACGCCGTGATCGATGTCGTATTTGCCTGGGCCTCCAAGTGTAATGCCGTCGTTGTACCCCTGACTGTTGAGGTGCATGTGCATGACAGCATTGTTATCGAGCTCTTCAACAGTGTCGTAAACACTGTCCAGCCCTATCATCTCTGAGTGTCCAAACTCCTTATTGAGCCCCTTTTTATCAAGGCTAATTCCAAACTCTTCTTTCAGCTTCTTCCAGAAAAGAAGAGCGCTTGCCACTGTGGGAAGGAGCATCGCGGGGTGCCCCTCGTTTGGCTTCGGCTCGATACCCCAGTAGAGCTGGCCACCTTTCTTGGTCTCATACTTACACAGCTCGGCGACACTTTCTTTGAGGTTCTGGTACATCACCTTGATGGCTGGCGTCGCTAGGTCGTAGCCGTATGAACCGTTCCACAGCACAAGCGAGGGTGCCTTCGTAGGATCTGAATGCCACGCTTTCTTGAGGGGGCCGTAAGCGAGATCGACAGTACCCTGGCTTACCTTCGCAGCCTGCTCCCGCTCAGCTGGATCAAGAGAAGCGGCGCCGCCGTAACCGAAGTGTGAGTGCAGGCCGGGTGTAATCATAGCCAACGACATCTTCGCTGCGACTAAGGCATCTGCAACGGCCGGAGCACTCTTTTCGTCGATCTCAGTGTCGTAGTGAAGCTCAAAACCGAGCTCAATGTGGTCAGGGAGTCGTGGGCGAATCTTGGTAGAGATCAGGTTGATTATCTCGACGCAATCAAGGGTCTTCGCCTCCCACGCTGGTCTCATAGCTGCAGGAACGAATCCACCCTTGCCAGCATGAAATGTCCAGCGGCACAGGCTGTGTAAAGTTTTCTTCGTAGTCATAGGTACATTCCTTTTCTTAATTAGACAGACATCGAGTTAACGTTTCTTTCCACCGAGAGTATGCCGCGCGGTACTCATCTCGCTGAGTCAATGAAGGCTCGATAAATCCTTTACGAGTAAGCCCCTTGAAGGCATTTTGGGGAGAAAAAATCTTGAGGCCGATCCCGGCACCACGCGCAGCCCCTTCAGCCCCGTCAGCTGAAAAAAGCTCTACAGGAACGCCGGTAGTCGAGGCGAATGTTTCGCAGAACAGCTTGCTCTTAAACATGTTCGCATCGCCCGCGCGAACGCGGGAGGGGTGCAGCCCCATACCGCCCATAATTTCAAGCCCGAAGTTGAGCGCGAAGACTATACCCTCCTGCGCCGCCCGGAACATATCGCTTCGGGAATGCAGGTTTAATTCCAGGCCATGAAATGAAGCTCCGATGTTTCTGTTGTTGAGGGTCCTCTCTGCGCCATTTCCATAGGGCAAGACAGATAGCCCGCGCGATCCGATCGGAGCTGTCTGTGAGAGTGAATTCATCGTGGTGTAGTCCATTTGACCACCCCAATTGAGTCGCAGCCACCTGTAGAGACTTCCCGCACCGTTTACGCACAGAAGCATTCCAATCCGAGGCTCTCTAGGAGTGTGATTGACGTGCAAAAAGTTGTTGACCCTCGATGCTGCATCAACCCCCAGCGTGCGGCTCACACCGTAAACCACTGCCGATGTGCCTGCGTTTGCGGCGACTTCACCTGGTTCAAGTACATTGAGCGCTAAGGCATTGTTAGGCTGGTCTCCTGCGCGATACGAAATCGGAACCCCAGCTGGTAGGCCGAGCTCCCTTGCGACATCTGGCTTAACGGTCGAGGTAACTGAGAAATTATCGTGCACTGGTGGAATAAAATCTTGATTGAGTTCGAGCGCCTCAAGAACGAGCGACGCGGGAGCTTCTTGTGAGTAGTCCCATAGGACGCCTTCAGAGAGCCCACCGGGGGACGTGGAAGGCTCGCCCGAGAGCTTAAGAGCGATAAAATCGCCGGGAAGCATCAGGTACTTAATTTTAGAGTACGTCTGCGGCTCCTGCTCTTTGACCCAGGCGAGCTTCGCCGCCGTAAAGTTTCCCGGCGAGTTTCCAAATCGCTTCAGGCACTGCTCTGCACCAATGGTGGCGAATGCTCTCTCGCCGTACGGAACCGCCCGACTGTCACACCATATGATCGACGGTCTCAGGGGCTTAAGCCCCTCATCCACCAGAACAAGGCCGTGCATCTGGTAGCTTATGCCGATACCCTTGACTCCGGTTAGCCCCTGCTTTGATTGGTTCTTCACCGAGGTCACGGCTTTGCAAACGTGCTCCCACCATAGGTTTGGCGACTGCTCGGCCCACCCTGCTTTTAGAGCCATTATCTCGAGTTCAGAGTCGGGCGATGTTGCTTGAGCAACAACGTTGCCGGAATCAATGTCCAGAAGAGCAGCTTTTACAGAAGAGCTGCCAATATCGAGTCCGAGCAGAAGACCAGTCATAACTACCTCCAGGGCGTTCAAAGCCGCCCGAGGGTAGCCGACTGGCAGAAGAGCGCAAGTCAAAAATGTACGGGGCAAATTCCTTGCGGGAACGCTGAGCCCTGGCTCGCTCCCGGTTTGTTTTTGATTCGTGTAACTTTTGTTTCGAAAATAGTTAGGAAAAACGGCTACTTCATTCTTGTCAGGGACAGGTTCCTGCTGTACTTTGAAAAGGTTGAACCGGACTCCGCTTGAACAGTATCCAACCTCATTCACCTCCGAATCGGGTGCATTTTCTGAATGCTTGGCCGTAGAGCTCGACAGTAGAGATCGATAGTAGAGATTGAGTGCAAGAGGCCGAGTTTAAAGTTCCGGGGCAGCCTCCGTGTTGTC